>JBKPPO010000209.1:0-5773 GCA_046733635.1 Pseudomonadota bacterium
GGCAGTGATTGTCGGAGCACGTCAACGAACTCGCGATACAACGAGTTGCGCGGATCGTCGATCATGCGTGTGTGATTGCGCACTTGCGAGAACGCCTGGCACGGCGGCCCGCCCACGAGGACATCAGCGTCGCACGCCGCAATGAGGATTCTTTCCTTGATACTCGGCGAGCGGATATCACCCACCACAAAATTCGAGTCAGGAAAGTTTCGCTCGAACGTCGCTGCCGCGTCCGGATCGCTATCCGATGCTGCGATAATCTCGAATCCAGCTTGTCGAAAGCCCTCTGACAGGCCTCCAGCTCCGGCGAAGAGATCGACAACAGTGAGCGCGGCACTCCTTCTGCGATATGCGCCACGCGAAGACTCAGTGCTCTCACGTACTCCTGGGCGCCTAATTTCCAAGGACGTCATGACAGTACTCGAGCTGCTCTACGGCACATTGCCGAGGAAGCCGTACCCGCAGCTTCGAACAAAAATTCGCTCAGGCGCGATGTAACCTTTCCGATACTCTGTAGTTCGCATTCACGAATGGTGAGCGCTATCCAGCCGCGACGCATGAATTTGCGCGAGTTCGAACCACTTCGCTTCCTATTGCTAAGAATGTCCATTAGGGCCGCGCTACTTCCTGGCATCTAGAGCCGCAGCAGACAATTCTTGTGGAGGGGATGGGCGATTACGTGACACGTATGTGCGCATGAAATCGCGCAGAACTTGTGCTGCGGAATGACCTTCGATACGACACGCCTCGAGAAATTCTTGGCGTAGATCCCTCTCAACGCGAAGACGTAAACCTGCATCTTTGATCTTGAGTGGCATGCTTCGAAGTGTATCCGATGGATACACACTGTGTGCCCGTTGCTCAATCCGGGATTCGTCGAACGCGACAAGCCATTCTTCATCCCGCCAACCTCCCCACCACCTCCGACTCCCGCGAATACGTCAACAACACCTTATGCGTTGCCCGCGTAATCGCCAAATACACCAACCGCACACAATCCGGCGTCTCCTCCCCATGCCGCCCCACCGCCCCTAACCCACCCACCGCCACGCAAGGAAACTCCAACCCCTTCGCCGTATGCATGCTGAGCAGCCGCACCGCCGCGCGCTTGATGCTCACCTTGTTCTTGTTCTCCTTGGCGACATCCACAGGCACCCCATGCTTCTTGAACGCCTGTGCAAACTTCTCGCCGATCCAATGCTCCGGATAGAGCACCGCCATCTGCCCTCACTCATACCCCGCTTTGTTCCGCCCTAGCAACCACTCCGCGATGGCGTGCGCCTCCGCTTCAATGCTCACACACCGCCGAATCGTGGGCTCAACCCCCTGCCGCCCCGCATCCTCAGGCACCAGCACCGGGTCTTCATCATCCGCGGCGACGCCAGGCGCACCCACCACCTCTTCCGCCACTCGTCGCGCCAACCCGAGAATCTGCACGGTGTTGCGATAGTTCACCTTCAGCACACGCGTGCGTCCCTGGGCCTCGATTCCGATCTGCCTCCAAACCGGTCGCCCGCGCCCCTTGTAGATAGCCTGCATGTCGTCATACGCGATCAGAAACGCCTTGGTGCTTGGATTCACCATCTTCACCGCGAGCGACAGCCACTCGGGCTCGAAGTCATGCGCCTCGTCAATGAGCACGCCGTCGTACTGACCGCCGGGGATATGGCCTAACAACACCTCGGCGTCGACGGTTCTCACCAAGGCGGCGAGCCGCTCGTTGTAGTCGGGGTACTCGGCCTCGCTGGGCTGCGGGATGCCGTACGTGCGCAGCATCTGATAACACCAGGAATGAAACGTGCGCACTTGAACGCGATCCTCGACGCCGCGTTCCTGCATCACATCCTCGAGCCGCCCGGCGATGCCGTTGGCGTAGCAAAGGATCAGCACGGGTTTGCTCGACGCCCGCGCGAGGTACTCGGCGCGGAAGGCGAGGATGAGCGTCTTTCCGGAGCCGGCGACGCCGCGGATGATCCGATGACCTTCGCCGAGGCCGCGTGCGATCTGTTCTTGATGCAGGTCCATGACGGCGAGGGTGCGGTCTTCGTGCGGCGCGGACTTCACTTCCAGCGGCAGGCCGATCTGGCGGATGCGTATCTCGGGAAACAGCAGGGCGCGCAGGCGATCGAACTGGGGAAGCGTCAGCGCGGAACCCAGCCGCGGCGACACCATCTTCCACAGCCGAGAGCGGAATATCTCGGGATCCGCGCTCTCGCTCATCTCGTCTTTAAACACGCAGCGGTCTTCGGGGAACACCTCGTGCAGGTCCGTCTGGGCGAACTGCTTGCGCGTGATGTTCGTGAACACGACGCCGAAGCCGAACGGGACGATGGACTTGCCTTGAAAGGCATGGCCGGGCGGATGGATGAGCTGCTCGTCACGTTGGAACATCTGCACGACGTCGAACATGTAGCGTCGCGCTTGTTCGAAGGGGCTGGTCTCGGTCACGAGGCCGCGCATGGTGTCGAGCTCTACGTCCGACTTGTTCGCTTTCACGATCGTGCCCAGCCGCCAGTCTTTGACCTCGAGCACCAGCAACCCGTTGGCGGGATGCACGATGACGAAGTCGGGATGCCGGCCGCGCGGGCCCATCGGCAGGTTGTGCCAGATGCAGGCGTTCTCCTCGAGGAAGTCCTTGAGGCGCTCGGCCAGGCGCGACTCGCCGCGGGTGTCGAAGCGGGCGGAGCCTAGCGACGGGATCAGAGTGGCCATCTGAATGGCTACTCTGATGCGGGGAGGCGATTCGTGCCAGGTGAGCCCTTATATAAGGTGTCGGGACGCGACACAGATCACAGCCAAACCCTGATTGCTAGTTTGGTGCTGACTTAGCCGAGTCGGCACACAGGTCAATCGACCTCCTCTTGCCTGCGCTCGGTGCGTTTCAAACAGGCCAAGCCGGCACAAACTTCCTCGGGAGGCTCGAGTGCGCATCGCTCTCCCAATTTTTTTAGTTCACGAATCAAGGGGTTGCGAGTTTGAAATCACAAACTGTGATTTCAAAGATAGCCGTGTCGCTCGGGCATCCAATAGTTCGGGCTGCCTCAGTGCGATGACCTTAAATCGGACTGGGTAAGCATTGCGGATAGCGACCAGCAGTCTCGATCAGATGCTTTTGAAGTGGCTGTTCGCCACCCAGCACTGCGGCCTGCATGCAGCTGAGCACGCCGAGCCCGTTCGAGTTGCATAGTACGCCGTGAATCAGAGCGACCGGATAGCCCACTTGATGGCGGCGTAACGGGTGAATGCCCGCGTGCGCGTATGAGTTCAGCGCTCGCCAAGAGTGGGTCTTGAACCGCTGCAATGCTTCGTAGGCTGGCTTCGGCGCCTTCAATCCTATCTGCTCCATCATCCGATCAACGTTCGGTGCGTTTTTCGTTGCCTGCTCCGACTCGATTGAGAGGTCTTGTGAGAACTTTGCAATGTTCTCGTCGGTGGCAGCGTAGGTCAGCCAAACTGATCGCGTTGCGGCTTCGAACTGAGCACGATGAACAACGATGGCCGATGAGAGCGCCGCTTCCGCCAGCAATGATCGTACTGACGACCAGTGCTCAAATGACAGCGAACAGGCTGCGTAGGCTGTTTCTATTCGGTCTGAGTCGTTGATCAATGATAGTTCTGCTAGTACTTGGAGTAGAGAGGCCACAAGGATCTCGGATTCCTCCATTACCGCGGCCAACTGCTTTTCTGACTCAATCACCGCGCCCCCTGCTTTGGCTCAACACGGCGGTAGCGTAAGCGCGCCCCGCAACTTCGGACAGCTCCAACGCGATCTCGCGTGAGGCTCTCGAAGACTCGCCGGACTGCCGATCCAGCATGAGTCGACCGGTCTGCGAGTACAGCGCACCAGACGGGATTCGCCCACAGGATCAAGCGAACACGGGCATTGAGCACTTGGTTGAGAATCTCGCCGGTCCCGCTCCTTATGTGTAGTGGCCCTGAGCTTAGGCAGATGTAGCCTTGGGACCAGGGAGCGCGTCACCCTACTTGGCGCAAATCAATAGTGGGTGTAGCGTGCGAACGGTGTCCGAATCACTCAAAAAGTTTGGCCTCGATAAACTCGACGTCGAGCAGCGCTTGGCGCTCATCGAGGAGATCTGGAACAGCATTGATTCGGACGAGTCCGCCGCGATGCAACTCTCGGATGCACAGCGCGAAGAGCTGCAAGCTCGCCTCATGAAAGACGACGCTGACCCGGATGACGTCGTGTCCTGGGACTGCATCAAGCGAATGACCCCGCCTACCGGCGGAAAGTGAGCCACGCACTAGAGTTCCGGCGGCAGGCAGTTCTCGAGTATGTCGCCGCGCGTCGGTGGTACGAGAAACAGCGGCCTGGCCTCGGTAAAGATTTCGAAAAAGAGGTGGAGCGCGCTCTGCTATTCGCCAGCTCGGCGCCCGATCGATTACGGGAAGTTATCCCCGGAGTGCGCCGGATACGCCTGCATCGATTTCCGTTCGGCATCTACTTTCGCACGCGCGGAAACAAACTGATTGTCCTTGCTGTGTTTCATGCGCGGCGGAATCCGGCTCTGTGGCACGCCAGAGGCAAGGCAGGCAGCAAGGAAAGCTAGGCGGCGCAACGAACCGTTCACCGCCAACTCCGGCTCTTAACTTCTGCAGCCACGCCTTAGACAAACAAATCAAGAAGTTAAGAGTTTGAGGTCACAAATTGTGACCTCAAAGATCGCTGAGGCCGCGGCGGCCGAGCCGTCAGCGACGATTTCCTCACTGCGCACGCTCCACCCCAAGCTCCGCTTCAAGCTCCTCCACCGTCGGCAGGCTGGCGGCAATACCTCGAGGCAGCACCCTCGACAGCGTGGTTTCCCACTGCGCTACCCCCACAGTCTTCGCAAAGTCCCGCAGCGCATACTCAACGACAACCTGGTGTTTGGATCGGCATAGAAGCAACCCGATCGACGGCTGATCATCGGCATGTCGCATCTGATCATCCACCGCGGACAGGTGGAGATTGATCTGGCCGACGAACGCCGCGTCGAACGGCACCGCCTCGAGCTCGACGACCACGAAGCGGCGAAGCTTCAAGTGATAGAGGAGCAGGTCGAGATATAGGTCTTTTCGCCAATCCGCAGGTGCACCTGCCGCCCCACAAACGCGAAGCCGCTTCCGAGCTCGAGCATGAACTGCTGAATGTGTTCGACGAGCGCCCGCTCGACCTCGCGCTCCCGGTAGAGGTCGGTGGCGCCGAGGAAGTCGAACAGGTAAGGATCCTTGAAGACTTCCGCGGCGCGCCGCGACTCGGTCATCTCCATCGATGACTCGAAGTTGGTGATCGCCTTTCCGTGCCTGGCGAGCGCGTTGCCGAGCATCTGCAGCTCGAGCACGCTGCGGCTCCAGCCTTGACGGGCGGCTTCGCGCAGGTACCACTCACGAGCCACTGGATCCTTTATGCGCTGCATGATGCGCACCAGGTGCCACCAAGGCAATTGTGAAGCAAGCTGCTTCACAATTGCCGAGTCGGGAAAATCCTCGGCGAAACTGCGCATGAACAACAAGTTGTGCGTCGAGAAGCCCTGCATGTTCGGAAAACTCCGCCGCAGGTCGCGCGCGAGTCGCTCGACAACCTTTGCGCCCCACGCCTCGCGGGTTTGACGCTCAAGAATGATTCGACCTACTTGCCAGTAAAGCGACACTAGTCCGGAATTCGCCGACAGGATCGCGCGAGCACGAGCTTGACGCACATGCTGCTGGATTGCCTTCAGAGTGAGGCCATAGTCGTCTGGCAGTGAGGAGTTGATGGGCACTCTCGATACAACTG
>JBKPPO010000210.1:0-2544 GCA_046733635.1 Pseudomonadota bacterium
GACTCCAGCATGAGCGCGAATTCGTATCCATAACTCAACCGAAACGCGCCGTTGTGGAAGAAGTCATCGCCCAGAAACATGTCCGCCGGACTCGCTTCTTCGCATGCCGCGCGCAACGCCGGGTGCGGCAACAGCGTGCCCATGATCGTGGTCCAGCCGAGATATGACGTGCCGTAGATACCGACGCGACCGTTGTGGCCCGGAACATTTTTGGTGAGCCACTCGATTGTGTCGTAGGTGTCCGTGGATTCATCCACTAACTCGCGGCCTTCAATGCGCGGCGGGCGCAACATCATGAACTGGCCTTCGGAGCGGAACTTGCCTCGAATGTCCTGGTAAACGAACACGTAACCGTCCGCGACCAACTCCTTGAGCTGGTTGGTGAGTTGCGCGCGGAAGTTGGTGGCCGAGATGGAAGCATCGTAGGGCGTGCGCTTCATCAGCATCGGCAATGGTTCTCTGGCGGCAAGGGGGCGAAAGACCTCGGTGTAGAGTTTCACACCGTCACGCATTGGCACCATGAATGCCTTCTTCTCCCAACCGAGCTTTTCGAATGCGGCCTTCTCCTCATCAGAGATTTCAGCACCCAAACCAATGGATGCTAGAACCAGGGAGAGCAGGGCGGCCACGCATTGAGGGAATCGGTTCATCACGGGCATTTCAACGGCAACTCCGGCGGCGTCAAGCAAAGTGCCACATGGCCGCTCGCGTAGTGCGCCAAAAGTAACTGTTACCCGAGTAGCGGCTGAAGAGAGCTTCGTTGCGCCAAAAGGGGTGTTACCCATCTTACTTTGTTGAAACGAAGGAAGCCAGGGACGGTGATCGTCAGTCTGGCCTCCCTCATCTCGTTTCTTGGGTGGGAGTTGACGTAAAGGTTTACCGGCCGGCATTCAAGCTCGCAGAAGGCGTCGTGCCTCAATGTGTTTCTTCTGCCGTTCAATGTCGCGCGTGAGCTGGAACGGGTTGAGCCTGGCGTGCAGCGTCGCTAATTGGCGCTTAGTGCCTGCGCTCACTTCTGCCGCTGCCAACACACGCGCATACGGCGTCTGTGCTGGTCCGTAAACACGGATCGTGCGTCGATCCTCACGCCGTTTCCCAGTCAGCTTGTGCGTGGGAAGAAAGTGGTTGAGCAACTGACCCAAAGCACCTCGGCAAAGATCATTGATGAGCGGAACTACAGCCGGATCGTCGTAGCGCTCGTAACCAAAATGCTGCCGAACGTGCGTCCAGTTGCGCTGTTCCACATGGGCGTTGTCGTTCTTGCGATACGGTCGCGAACGGGTGAAGAGCACCGGCTCTTTACGCTCCTGCAGCCACTTAACCACATGGTGGTTCAGGAACTCCCCACCATTGTCACTGTCCAACCCGCGTAAGGCAAAGGGCAGACTGGCCTCCATGTCCTGCAACTGCTTCAAAGTGCTGTGCTGGCCGCGGTTTTCTAAGGCTCGCTGTTCCGTCCAGTCGGTCCGGATATCGACCGCATCTAACATCCAGGCATGACGATCATCCAAACTGCCTCCGCACAATGCGACCGTGTCCACCTCCATCCACCCCGGCCCTTCTTCGTCCCAGGGTCCCCGGATCGGGATACTCTGCCGCAGTAGACTGCCAGGGCGGGTGCCACCAGCCTGGCGGCCGCGCACACGTAAGGGAGCGATCAACCGGTCCAAAGTGCGACTGCTGGCAGCTAGCAAGCTGCGTCGAACATCCGCATCGATTCGCTGATGATCTGCTTCGTAGGCCGGCAGCCATTCGGGCAAGAGCGCCTTCAGTCGGGAACCGCAAGGCTGGAAGGCCGCAAACCAGATCGGCTTAAGCAACGGCAAAAGTCGTCCAGGATCATACTCCCGCGGACGACCCAAAATCACCGCGGCCGCGCGCCCGGCCCGGGCCGAGGCGTTCAGCGCCCGGATGGCCGACTTGCGATGATAGCCCAGAAGTTCCACCGCCTGGTCAATGAGACGTTGACGATACTTCGGCCCCGCTTTGACATACTGCCGCCGCAATCGAGATACTACTTCTGCCTTTGTTTTCTGGCTCATGTCGGTGTGCATCTGCGGTAACACCGACTTTTGGCGCAACGACCTGTTCACCAGAACAAGCCAGGCCCCTCCGGGTAACAAAACTTTTGGCGCAGATCGCTCGATCCCTGGGAGTAACGTTGATCTTGCCCTTCCGGGCGTTTCCCTTCCTACTTTGCGCCCTGAATTTATGAGCGACCCAGCGCAAGTGTTGAAAGATTTCAAACCCTCGAAAGAGTTTTTTGTCGGCATCGACAGCGACGGCTGCATTTTCGACAGCATGGAGATCAAGCACAAGGAGTGCTTCACCCCCATGTTCATCAAGCATTTCGGGCTGCAGCCCGTGAGCAAGTACGCGCGCGAGGTCTGGGACTTCGTGAACCTTTATTCCAAAACCCGCGGAGCCAACCGTTTCCCCGCGCTCGTGCGGGCGTTGAATCTCTTGCGCGAACGTCCGCAGGTGAAGGCCCGCGGCGTGCAGGTGCCGGATACGAAGGCGGTAGAGGAATGGATTGGCCGCGAG
>JBKPPO010000211.1:0-2702 GCA_046733635.1 Pseudomonadota bacterium
TTACGGGCGACGCCGTCCGGCTTGACGATGGAGAAAGTGCGCTCGAGCGCCATGAGAGAGATTCCTTGTGGGGACTTGAAAGGCGCGCGATTGTACTGAAACCGCTGTTAACTTGCTGAAACTTAAACCGAAAAGCTTTCCCCGCAGCCGCACTCGCCCTTGATGTTGGGGTTATGGAAACGGAAGGCCTCGTTGAGCCCCTGTTTCACGAAATCCACGGTGGTGCCGTTGATCAGCGGGAGGCTGTCCGGGTCGACGAACACCTTCACGCCCTGGTCCTCGAACACGAGGTCCTGGGCCTGGGAATCGTCGGCGTAATTGACCACGTAGGCGAAGCCCGAGCAGCCCGTCTTCCGGACGCCCAGCCGCAGCCCGAGGCCCTTTCCGCGGGCGGCGATGAAGGTTCGAACGCGTTCGGCTGCTGCCGGTGTGAGTGAGATAGCCATGTACCTGTCCTGGCGCGGGATTTTACTCTCGCAAAGCCCCGCGCAATGCATCTTCGACGACGAGGAGCCGGCCGAGTTTCTCCACCGGTACTCCGAACTTGTCCGCCCAGTCGCGAGGGGTCCCGGGCACCGCGGCATCGATCCGGGCGCCCTCCACGACCTCACATAACCAGGAAGCCACGGCCAGAGTATGGGGGCATCCGTAGGCGCTGAAACGGGCACTTTTCACAGTCCTTCCGCCGTTTTCCGCCGTCGAGAGCCGCAGCTCGAACAGCACGTGGACGCCGTCCTCCCGGCGGCCCGCCCGTCCCTGCCGCACGTCTCCGGGTAGAGGCCCGTCAGCGAATTCGGGCCGCCGCGCCGGCGAACGGAAATACTGGCGCGCCAGAGTATTCAGGGATCGGAGCAGAAGACTGCCGGCGGGCGGCGGCACGCGCGCGAGCCCGTCGGACTGCCGCTCGCCACCTCCGGCCAGCGCTCGCAGACGGGCGACCTCGTCGCGGATCGCCGAAGCGGCCGCGTCGACATCGGCCGCGGTGGTGAATCGCCCCAGCGACATCCGCAGCGAACTCTGCGCGAGCTCGGTGCTCCGGCCCAGCGCACGGAGCACGTAGCTCGGTTCACGCGTGGCGGAACTGCAGGCGGATCCCGTCGACACGGCGATCTCCGGAAGCCCCGTGACGAGGCTTTCGCCCTCGACGCCGGGAAAGGAGGCGTTCAGCAGCCCCGGCACGCGTTCCGCGCGATGGCCGTTGAACTCGACGCCCGGGATGGTCTCGATCTCGCGCATGAGCCGCGCAGCCAGGTCACGCGCATGCGCCGCGTCGTCCTCACCCTGCTCGCGCGCCAGCGCCGCCGCCACGCCGAGACCCACGATCTGATGCGTGGGCAAGGTTCCGGAGCGCAGTCCACGCTCGTGCCCGCCGCCGAACTGGATGGGACCGATGCGCGGCCGCGCCGCCTCGCGCACGTACAACGCGCCGATGCCCTTCGGTCCGTAGAACTTGTGCGCCGTGAGCGACAGCAGGTCGACGTCGAGCGCCGTCACGTCCACCGGAATCTTCCCCACCGCTTGCGATGCGTCCGTATGCAACAGCGCACCCTGGGCCCGCACGAGCGGCGCGATGGCGGCGATGTCATTGAGCACGCCGATCTCGTTGTTGGCCAGCATGAGCGAGACGAGCACCGTCTCGGGCCGCAACGCCAGCCGCACCGCTTCCGGCGGAACGCGGCCGGATTCATCCGGATCGAGCAGCGTGATCGCGAACCCGTCCTTCTCCAGCGCCTTGAGCGCATCGAGCACGGATTTGTGTTCCGCGCGCGAGCTCACGAAATGCGCGCGTGCCTCGTTCTTGCGGTGGGCGCGCTTCCAGGCGGCAGCGACGCCGAGCAGCGCGAGGTTGTTGGCCTCGGTGGCGCCCGAGGTGAAGATGATCTCCGCCGGCGCCGCGCCGATGAGTGCGGCCACCTGCTCTCGAGCGGACTCCACGCGCTCGCGTGCGGCGAGCCCGGGTCCGTGCGTCGCCGAGGCGGGATTGGCCTGCGATTCCGGGTCCGTGAGCACCGCGACCATGGCCTGCGCCACGCGCGGGTCCACCGGCGTGGTGGCGGCATAGTCGAGGTAGATAGTCAATCGCCGGCCCTGCCCTTGGCGGGGGCGCCCGCGACGCGACGTTTCTGCTGGATCGAGGTGAGGATGCCGCGCAGGATGTTGACCTCGTTCTGGTCCATCTCGCAGCGCTGGAACAGCCGGCGGATGCGCGTCATGAGATGGGTGCCGCCGGCGGTGCGGTCCTTGAAGTCCACCTCGTCCATGACCTGTTGCAGATGCGCATAGAAGCGCTCCATGTCCGCGCCGGGCGCGAGCGGCACCGCGAGTTCGGACAACGGCCGCGCGCTCGCGGGAGAACCCGCGGCGCGAAAGAGTTCGTAGGTGGTGAGCTGCACGGCCATCGCCAGATTCAGCGACGGATACTCCGGATTCGCGGGAATGCGAATGAGCAGGTGCGCCAGCGCGAGTTCTTCGTTGGTGAGCCCCGTGCGCTCGGCGCCGAACAGCACCGCGGCCGGGCCGCGCGCGCTCATGTCGAAGATGCGGGCGGCCGCGTCGTGCAAATCCAGCGCTCGGAAGTTCTGGTCCCTCGGGCGCGAGGTGGTGGCGGCCACGAACCCCGCGTCGGCCACGGCGTCGGTGACGCTATCCACCACGCGGGCGCGCGCGAGCAGGTCGTCGGCGCCCGAGGCGCGGGCGATGGC
>JBKPPO010000212.1:0-19514 GCA_046733635.1 Pseudomonadota bacterium
GCACCATGCCGTCGAGATGTTCGATCCGGACGTCGTCGTCATGGACCCCATCCCCAATCTCATGGCGGTGGGCACGCAGTCCGACGTGCGCATCATGCTCACGCGCCTCATCGATTTCCTGAAGACGCGGGGTGTGACCGCGATGTTCAACAGCCTCACCTCCTCGCCGGATGGGCTGGAGACCACGGAGGCATTGATCTCTTCGCTCATGGACACCTGGATCCTCGTGGCCACGGAAACCGTCAAGGACCAGCGCGGACGCAAGCTGTACGTGCTCAAGTCCCGTGGCATGCCGCACTCCGACGAGGTGCGCCGCTTCGAGTTCACGTCGAAAGGCATCAAGCTGCTGCCTGCGAGGAAACGCAAATGAGTCCGGTGAACAGCGAGAAATTCCAGCTTCGGCTCTACGTCGCGGGTCAGACGCCGAAGGCCGCGCGCGCCTTCGCCAATCTGCGGAAGATCTGTGAAGAGCATCTGGCGGGCCGCTACTCGATCGAGATCGTGGACCTGCTCGAGAATCCCGCGCTCGGCCGCGGTGACCAGATCCTCGCGCTGCCCACGCTGGTGCGCAAACTACCGCCGCCCGTCAAGAAGATCATCGGCGATCTCTCCAACACTGAACGCGTCCTCGTGGGCCTCGATCTGCGCCCGCGCCGAGCCCGTGCTTGATCCCGGTGGAAAAATACTCGCTCCGGCTTTACGTCACGGGGATGACCTCGCGTTCGACGCGGGCCATCAAACACGTGCGCGAGGTGTGCGATCAGCACCTCGCCGGCCACTATGACCTGGAGATCATCGACGTGTACCAAACGCCTGCGCGCATCATGCAGGACCAGATCGTGGCGATCCCCACTCTCGTCAAATGCACGCCGGTTCCGGTGCGCCTGATGGTGGGGGACATGTCGAACCGGCAGCGCCTGCTGCATGGACTGGGGTTGCCCCTCGATGATTAGCGCCGATCTCGAAGAACTCAGTGTCGAGGAATTGCGCGCCCGCCTCAGCGAGGCGGAGCAGAACCTCATGTCCATCTACAGCGGCGAGATCGACGCGCTGCTGCTGGCCGATGAATCCGGCGAGCGCCGCGTGTTCACGCTGCGCAGCGCCGATGCGCCCTATCGAGCACTGGTCGAGCGGATGCAGGAAGGCGCGGCCACGCTCTCGGTGGACGGCAACATCGTCTATTGCAATCAGCGGTTCGCGGACCTGGTGCGCAAGCCGCTGACCCAGGTGTTCGGCACGCCGATCGGCGAATTCCTGCCGGCCACGGAGATCGAGATCCTCAAGACCATCCTCGAGCACGGCACCGGAAAATACACCACGCGCCTCGTGATCGACGGGGTCGAGGCCACCGAGGTGCAGATCACCGTGAGCAGCATCGTGCTCGACGACGTCGAGCACCGCACGCTCATCATGAGCGACATCAGCTCGCTGGCTCGCGCACAACGCGAGAACCGCTCCAAGGACGAATTCCTGGCGATGCTGGCGCACGAGCTGCGCAATCCGCTCGGCGCGATCCAGGGCGCGGTGCACGCGCTCTCGATCATCGGACACTCGGATCCCATGGCGTTGCGCGCCACGGGCATCATCAAGCGGCAGGTCGTGCACATGGCGCGCCTGGTCGACGATCTGCTCGACGTGGGCCGCGCGGTGACCGGCAAGATCGTGCTGAAGCGCCGGCCCATCAATCTGGGAGATTGCGTGAAGTCTTCGGTGACGTCGCTCGCCGCCGGCAACCCGAACTACTCGCGCATCCAGCTCACCTCCGAACCCGTGTGGGTGAATGGCGATTCGGTGCGTCTCGAGCAGATCGCCGGCAACCTGATCTCCAACGCGCTCAAGTTCTCGCAGTCGGAGCGCCCTGTGAACGTGAGCGTGAGCCGCGAAGGCGATCACGCGGTGATCCGCGTGACCGATCAGGGCGTGGGCATACCCCCCGAGATGCTGCCGCGCATCTTCGATCTGTTCGTGCAGGCGCACCACACGATCGATCGTTCACGCGGCGGCCTCGGCATCGGTCTCACGCTGGTGCGACGACTCGCGGAGCTGCATGGCGGATCCATCCAGGCGGAAAGCGACGGCGACGGCAAGGGCTCGACGTTCACCGTGCGGCTGCCGTGGATGGAAGCGCCCGAAGTGGCGCCCTCTGCGGGCAATGGCGCGGATGCCAATGGATTCCAGCGTTACCACGAGTCGCGACGCGTGCTGCTCGTGGACGACAACCATGATTCCCGCGAGATGTATCGCGCCGTTCTACGCGCGAACGGTCACGACGTGCGTGAAGCCGCCGATGGCGAACATGCGTTGGCGATGGTGCGGGCGTCGCCGTTCGACGTGGCCTTCATCGACATCGGGCTCCCCGGTGGCATGGATGGCTACGAGCTGGCACGGCGCATCCGCTCGCATCCCGAGGGCGCCAACATCCGGCTCGTGGCGCTGACGGGCTACGGCTTCCCCGAGGATCGCGCGCAATCCAAACAAGCCGGGTTCGCGCGGCACCTCGTGAAGCCCGTGGAGCCGGATGTATTGCAGCGGGAGCTCAGCGGGGTGAGTCGCACCCCGTGAGCTCCCTGTGACTCCTTACCGGTCTCGCCGCAGCACGCCGATGGGCGTCGCGCCGTTGTCCGTCATGAAGAACGTGTACACGGAGTTTCCCTGCAGCGTGATCGCCGACCGCGACAGCACGGGCGCGGCCGTCGAGGTATTCGACACGTCGAATTGACGGTCGGTGCCGGCGCTGATCTCCTCCTCGTCGGACACCTGTCCGAGGAGCGTCCCCTCGATGATCGGCGAGAAATCCACGGACAACGTGATCGGCGCCGCCAGCGTCGACATGCCATTCAGCACGCGGAGCTTCGCCATGCCGGATCCACCCGCGGGCAGACGGTTGTCATCGAGGATGAGGCTGGCCTGCGATCCGGCCGCGTTGCTCCACACCATGAGCGTGTAGTCGGCACCGGCCGTGAGCTGTGCATTGGGCACGGTCACGGGCGCGCCATTCACGAGCAGGCTCACCGGCAGGTTGCCGGCATCGAGCAGCGTGTAACGGCTCGCGATCACACCCGCGGTGGCGGCGGTCAGGATGGTGGTGCCGCTCACCTGGATCGTGGCATTCGCACCGTTCGCCAGCGCCACTGCGCCGCGGATGCGCGCCTTGGTGTTCGCGAACTTGGTCACCGAGGTCCCCTGCTGAGGTAGATAGACGGCGTTCGCCAGCGTGCCGCCCTGGGTCGACGTCAGGATCAGCGTGCCCACACCCCGATCCGTGAGCGTGAAGTTCGCGATATCCAGCCGCACGTCGCTGGTATCTCCGGCCGCGACGGCACGCAGGCGATAACTGCCGCTGTCCGCCGTCACCGAGGCGAGCGCCGAGCTCACGCCGGACAATACCGGCGTGGTGTCGTCGAGATCGGTATCCGCCGCCGTGAGATAGAGGTCGAGCGCACCCGCCGTGGACACGTTGGCCACGAGCAAGGTGTTCTCGCCGGCATCGGCCGGATCCAGCGACTCGTCGATGCGCAGCGCGCCGAACTGGCCTACTTCGCCGTAGGCCACGTAGGTGTTGATGGTGTCTTCCACCAGCTCTTCCGCGGCGAACGAACGCAACACGCTGCCCGAACCCGAGCGCCGCAGCTTGATCGTGTAGTCATCGGGATCCAGCGTGACGAACTCGCTCACCGAGTCGAGGTTGACGTCCTCGAGCTGGGTCTCGTCGTCATCGTCTTCATCCGTATCGATGTTCGTCATGAGATCCAGCGAGGAGTAGCCGGTGCTGAGGTTCAGCAGACGGATCTTGGGATCCGCGCCGCCCTCTTCATCGCTGCCGCCGCAGGAAGCGAGCACCGCCGCCAGCATCAGCGTGGCCAGGCGTTTGCACCCGGTGGAAATGTTCATGGATTCTCTCCTAGCTATTACCGAAAGAAGGCCGCGTCAGAACGCCGTGCCCACCGAAAACTGGAACTTCTCGATCTCGTCGCCGAACAGGCGGCGCGTCTGATCCTGGTAGGTCAGCGGCAGCGCGTACGAGAAGCGGAACAGGCCCATGGGCGACAGCCACTGGATCGAAAGGCCCGTCGAGGTGCGCAGCTCGTTCATGTCGAACTTGTAGTCGGCGCGATCGCCGCGGCGATTCCGGAAACTCGTGTCGCCGAGGTAGAAGGACTGGCCCACGTCGTAGAACAAGCTCAGGCGCGCGGAGGTCTGGAATTTCTCCGGCAACGGCAGCACCAGGTCGAATTGCATGGAGCCGCCGGCGTCGCCGCCATAGGGGTTGCCGAGCGAATCCCGCGGGCCCAGCGAACCATCGCGGAAGCCGCGCACGGAATCGCTGCCGCCCGTGAAGATGTGCCGGTGCGGCGGTACCGCGGTGGTGTCGCCGAGCGCCGTGGCCCAGCCCAACGTCGTCTTCACCTCGATGGGGAAACGCTCCAGGAAGTCGAAGCCCGGGATGCGGAAGAACTGTTGCGAACGGAAATTGACGCTGGCGTACTCCACCGCGCTCCCCGGCGGTGTGATGCCGATGTTCAGGCGATGCAGGCCGCCGCGCGTCGGGAACAGCGAGCGGTCGCGGCTCTCCCACATCCAGCCCGCAGAGAGCTCCACCGAATCGATGATGGTGCCGAGCACGGTGTCGCCGCCGACGCGGCGGAAGTACGAATCGCCGTTGTCGCGCACCCAGTCGCGCAATTGCGTCGAGCTGTAGGAGACCGTGGCCAGATTCTCGTGACTGTAGTTGGCGCCGAGACTGAGGTACTGGTACTCGGACAGTGGATAGGAAAAGCTCAGCCCCGCCGAATAGGTCTTGGTGGTGAATTGCGAGAAGGACGACGTGAGCCGCTCGCGCTCCACGTAGGAAGCGCTCACCGACCGCGACACGCCGTTCATCGTGAAGTACGGGTCCGTGTGCGAGGCGCTGAACACCGAGCCGTATCTGCCGCCATTGAGCTCCACCGCGAGGCGATCGCCCGTGCCGAAGAGATTGCTGTCGACGAAGTTGCCGTTGAGCAGGATGGATTGGCGCTCGGAATAGCCGATGCCGCCGCCGATCTGCGAGGAAGGCCCCTCCTCGATCTTCACGTTCACGTCGACCAGATCCGGCGAGCCCGGAACACGCTCGGTCTCCGTCTCGATAGACTCGATGTAAGGCAAGCGCTGGATGCGCTGCTCCGACAGCGTGAGCGCCGCGTTCGACAACACGCCGCCTTCGAGCTGGCGGAATTCGCGTCGCAGCACCTCGTCGTTCGTCTTGGTGACGCCTTCGAACTGGATGCGGCGCACGTAGGCGCGCGCATTGGGCTCGATCATGAACGTCAGCGCCACCTCGTGCGTCACCGGGTCGGGATTCGGCACGACGGCAATATCCGCGAAGGCATATCCCGACTCACTGAGCCGGTCCGAAAGGGCTTTTTCCGACGCCGCGATGAGCCGTTGCGAATACTGGTCGCCGGCCTTCACGAACAGGTATTGCCGCAACACTTCTTCGGGCACCACGAAACGGCCGGCGAGCTTCACCGCGCCGAGTTTCCACGTGGTCCCTTCGATGAGGTTGACGGTGATGAAGAGATCGTCTTTCTCGGGCGCCAGCGTCACCTGCGTCGAGGTGATCTCGAAATCCGCGTAGCCGCGATCCATGTAGTAAGACCGGATCTTCTCGAGGTCGCCCTCGAGCGATTGCCGCGAGTATTTGTCGTCGCCCTTGTAGAACGACAGCAGGTTGGTGGACTGCAGCTCGAGGCCGTCCAGCAGTTCCTGCTCCGTGAACACTTCGTTGCCCACGATGTTGATCTGCCGGATCCGCGCGCGTTTTCCCTCGGCGATGTCGAGATGCACATCCACGAGATTGCCGGGCTGCTGCTCGACCTTCGCATCGACGGTGACGCCGTAGCGCCCGCGCGAGAAGTACTGGTCCGTGAGGTACTGGCGCGCGTCCTCGAGCGTCGAGCGATTGAGGATCTTGCCGCTGGCCAGTCCCACGTTGCGCAGGGACTTCTCCAGGTCCTCGGACTTCACTTCCTTGTTGCCGGTGATCTTGAACTCGCGGATCGACGGCCGCTCCTGCACGACGACGATGAGCACGTCCGCGTCGCGCCGGATCTCCACGTCCTGGAAGAACCCGGTGGCATTGAGCGCGCGCAGCGCTTCGCGCACCCGCTGCGGCGTGAGGCGATCGCCGATGTTCACGGGCAGCTGGTTGAACACCGTGCCTTCGGAGATTCGCTGCAGCCCTTCGACACGGATGCCGGTCACGGTGAAGTCGGCCGGATGATCCTGCGCGGCGGCGCGGCCGCTAACTAGGGGCATGGCGAGACTCATCACGATGGCGAGGGTCGCGCCCGGGTTGCGTTTCATGGCGCAATACGACCCGCAACCCCTGTCACGGTTCGTCGGAAATTGTTTCCGAATGTCACCAAACGTTACAGAAATTGTCTTTGGAACTTTTCTTCCGGCTCGTGGCAATGGAATGTCGAGTCATGGCCACGAGCAGACACATCCTCATCGTCGATGAAGACCGCGAAGCGCGTGCGACGCTTGCCGAGGAGCTGGAACGGCAGGGGTATCGCGTCACGACGGCGAGCGGCGGCGGCGGCATGCAGCGTGCGCTCGAACGCGCGCGCATCGATCTCGTGATCATCGACATGCAGGCCGGCGACGAAGGCGGCCTGCGCCTGTGCCGTTCGCTGCGCTCCGCGAGCGACGTGCCCTTCATGATCCTCGCGCGCGAATACGACGAAGTGGATCGCATCCTGGGGCTCGAGATGGGCGCGGATGATTTCCTCACCAAACCCGTGAATTCCCGCGAATTGCTGGCCCGGCTGCGCAACATCCTGCGCCGCAGCGGCGCGAACCCCGTGTCCGCGTCGAAGACGCGGCTGTTCCGCTTCGGCGGCTGGCAACTCGACATCGTCGCGCGGGAACTCTCGACGCCCGAAGGCCGGCGCGCACCGCTGCGCAATTCCGAATACCGCGTTCTGTCCTCGCTGCTCGCGCACGGCAATCGCGTGGTCGCGCGCACCAAGCTCATCGAGCTCGCGCGCGGCAACGACGCCGGGCCCTTCGACCGCAGCATCGACGTGCGCATCAGCAGACTGCGCCAACTCCTGGGCGATGACGCGCGGCTGCCGCGCATCATCAAGACGGTTCACGGCGAAGGTTATGTCATCGGTGTCCTCGTTGAGCGCGCCTGAGTCGTTGGTGTGGAACTTTTCCTTCGCGCGCCGCCCCAACGTGAGCGCTCCGGGGGGCCGTGAAAGAATGAAAACGAGCGATGACAACGAATGCATGGCGCGGCTGGCGGCCGGAGATACCGCGGCGTTGCGCCAGCTCTACGAGATGCACGGCCGCTCCCTGCTGCGCTTCTCCACGGCGATGTGCCGCTCGCGGCAGGTCGCCGAAGACCTGGTGCACGACACCTTCGTCGCGTTGATGCGCGAGCCCTTCGGGTTCGATCCGGCACAAGGCACGGTGTATGGCTATCTGTGCGGCGTGCTGCGCCATCGCGTGAGCCGGCATTATCGCCAGCAGAAGCGCTGGGTGGCGCTCGATACCGACGATGGCCACGAGCCACCCGCCGCGGAATCGCCCAATCCCGCCGACGAGATCGCGCGCTCGGAGATCACGGCGGCATTCCGCCGCGCCATGCTCGAACTACCGTTGCAGCATCGCGAGATCATCGCCCTCTGCGATCTCGAGGAGCTCCCGTACGCCACGGTCGCCACCGTGCTCGATTGCCCGGTGGGCACGGTGCGGTCGCGATTGCATCGCGCCCGCGCGCTGCTCACGCTGCGCCTGGCGTCGCTCGAACTGGTGGCCATCGATGACCTGCCCGTGGCACAAAGGGGTCTGACATGAACAAAGACCTGAACCCGCGCCTCGCCGAACTCATGCGCAAATATGCGCGTGACCTCGATGAAGTCGCGCCTTCCCCCTCCCTGGATGCGCGGATGGAGCGTTTGGTCGCAGGCGCCGCGCCTTTTTCGCCGCGCCATCCGGCCCGGCGCCGGCATCGGCCATTCGCCTGGGCGGTGGCCGCATCGCTCGCAGTGCTCGCGATCAGCGCCGGCATCCTCATCGGCGTGCGCCTCGAACGCGGCCGCGATCTCACGGCCGCCGCGCGCGAGCTGGCGCGCGAATCCGCACAGCAGGCGGCGATGTCGCCCGTGGATCTCGCGATGTGGCCCACGGATTCCGTGGCCTTCACCATTCCGGCGGAGTATTCGCCGCAGGGAACTCTCGTGGCCGTGAAGCCCCATGACAAGAGCACGGGCAAGCGGTTCTTCATCGACGTGGTCGTGTCCAACGACGGCACCGTGCGCATCGAGCGCATCGTTCCCGCGGACGGCGCTCACCCTCAGGCGGATGACAATGGCTATTCACTTCAGTAAGGCATTGCTCGTCGGGCTGGGGCTCGCGATCAACGCGTACGCGCATGGCAACGACGCCGCCATCGCCGCCTGCGCACCCGACTCGCGGAATGTCCGGCTCGTCACGGGCGCGCCCTACTCCGCGCTCGGCATGAGCGAAACCACGAGTGTGTTGCCGAACGGCAGCAAGGTGGTGCGGCAGAACATCATCCGCCAGTGGCGGGACAGCGATGGCCGTACGCGATCCGAGATCGAGCTCACGTCCATCGGCGGGCCGACGCCGGTCGAGATCAACACCAAGGTCACCGTCATCGACGATCCCGCCGCGGGCGCGCGTTACATCGTGCGGCCCGATGGCCAGACCGTCACCTCGTCCATCGTGCCTTGCCGCGTGACGGCCTCGCTGGAACCCGATCTCACGGTCGGGCCGCCGCGTCCCGCCGGCCTGCCGCTCAAGGTGTCGCAGCCGGTGCGGCTCGGTGAGCGCAAGGTGGATGGCGAGACGGTCACGGGCAGCCGTGTGGAAGCCACGATTCCCGCGGGCGCCATGGGCAATGAACAGCCGGTGAAGATGTCCGCCGAGCAGTGGTATGGAAAGGACCTGCAGGTGGTGGTCGAAGCCACGTACAAGGATCCGCGCACGGGCGAGACGCGGTACCGGCTGCGTGAGATCGAGCGCAAGGAACCGGACGCGAAGTTGTTCCGGCCGGACGCGAACCCCATCGGCGCACCGGCGCCGCGGCCGCGGCGCTGATCCGGTGTCCTCCGGGCGAGACCACGGCCTGTTCCGACAGATCGTGGTGCGCAGCCGGGGCAGATTGGCCGCATGAGCTCACTACCGGCGGCGATCCAGACCTTCTTCCACATCAACGATGGCTCCAACGACGCGGCGCTCTCGCAGTGCCTGGCCGAGGACGCGGTGGTGCACGACGAGAAGCGCGACTATCACGGCATCGCGCAGATCCGGGAGTGGATGCGGGAGGCGCAGGAGAAATATCAGGCCGAGGTCGAGCCGCTGCGCGCCGTGCACGACAATGGCAAGACCATCGTCACCACGCGGGTTGCCGGCAACTTTCCGGGCAGCCCCATCGAGCTCGATCACACCTTCACGCTCGACCGGCATGGGCTCATCGCCAGCCTGACGATCGGCTAGCTACCGCGGCGCGGCCTCCGGAAACTGCGGCGCGCCGTCGGTGATGTCGAACCAGGGCGCCTTCGACGACACGAACTGATGAGCCTTCGCGGTGATCTCGGGATCGTTGTCCAGCGCACCCGAAGGCACCACCACGAAGCCGCGGCCCAGGGAGCGCCTCGGCACGAATCCGCCGCAGTCCGAACAGAACGTGGTGCCAAAGTGTTGTGCTTCCGGGAAATCGTAGACGGTGATGGCGTCTTCACCCTTCGTGTAGCGCAACGCATCGAGCTTCCAGGCGAGATTGGTGGCATGCGCCGTGCCCCGGGCGCGCTGACATCGCGTGCAATGACAATGCATCATCACGAGCGCCCGTCCCTCGAGCTCGAAATGCACACGGCCGCACGCGCAGCTCCCCGAGGCCACGCCTTCACGAACCGCACGGGGCGGCGTGCTCTCGGGCGTGAAGCTCCAGTCCGGCGGAACGGTTTCGTGTTTCGGCAATGAATCCGTGAGTGCGTGCCAGTCCGGCTTCGAACCCACGAACAGGTGCAGTTGCGGTCGCAGCCCGATCTCACCGTACAGATTGCCGGCGGGCATGAAGACACGGCGAGCCTCGTGCTCCACGCGCGGCACCTTGGACCCGCACACCGTGCAGAAGCTGCGCCTCTTCCGCGCCGACGACTGCCAGGTGCCTATCTTCTCCGTGCCGCCGCGCCAGTGGAACGAGTCGAGCGGTCCTGCGACGGTGGTCGCGAACAGGCTGCCATGGTGCTTGCGGCACGCAGAGCAATGGCAGTGGACCATGGTGTCGAGCGGCGCATCGTAGGACCAACACACCGCCCCGCACAGGCAGCGGCCGTGCAGCCGCGCCGAGAACTGCTCTTTCGGGACGACCCAGGTATCCGTTTCCATGGATCCTCTGACTATCAGATCTTCGCCAGCGCCTGTTCCAGGTCCGCGATCAGGTCCTCGGCGTTCTCGATTCCCACGGAGATGCGTATCAAGGCATCGGTGACGCCCATCCGGTCGCGCGTTTCCTTGGGCACTCCGGAGTGCGTGGTCGACGCAGGATGCGAGATCAGCGTCTCCGTTCCGCCCAGGCTCACGGCCAGCTTCATCACGGTGAGCGCATCCAGCATGCGGAAGGCCTCGGCCTCGCCCCCGCGGATCGAGAACGCGAACGTGGACCCTGCGCTCTTGCATTGCCGCGCGAAGACTTCGGCGCGCGGATCACCGGGCTTGAGATGGCCCAGATAGTTCACGCTCGCCACCTTGGGATGCTGCGCGAGATACCCCGCGACCCGGGCCGCGTTGTCCGACGCCGCGCGCATGCGCAACGCCAGCGTCTCCATGGAACGCATGATCATCCACGAGGTGTTGGGATCGAGCTGCGTGCCGAGCGCGGATCGCAGCTGCCGCACGGGTTGCACCAGCGACTTGGGGCCCACCACGCCGCCGGCCACGAGATCCGAATGGCCGCCGACGTACTTCGTCAGCGAATACATCACGATGTCGGCGCCATGTTCGAGCGGCTTCTGGAACACGGGACCCAGGAAGGTGTTGTCCACGGCCACGGGCGGACGCACGCCGACCTGCTGGGCGGCTATCCACTCGGAGGCTTCGCGCCAGAGTTTCAGGTCCACGAGGCTGTTGGTCGGATTCGCGGGCGTCTCGGTGACCAGCAGGCCCACCTTGCCGCCTTTGGCTTTCGCCTTCTCGACGGCGGCTTTCGCGCCAGCCATCACGGAGTCGCGCGAGATGGCATCCGCCACGCGCACCGCGCCGATTCCGAACTGCGGCAGTGTCTTGTCGATCAGAGTCTCGGTGCCGCCGTACAGCGGTTCGCTCATGAGCAATACGTCGTTGGGCTTGAGATACGCCCAGAGCGTGGTGGAGATCGCGGACATGCCGCTAGAGAACACGGCGGCGGATTCGCCGCCTTCCCACAACGCGAGGCGGTCTTCGAGCACTTCGAGGTTGGGATTGTTGAAACGCGAGTACACGAGCCCCGGGGCTTCTCCGGGCGGCGGCTGACGGCGGCCCGAGGTGTAGTCGAAGAAATCTTTCCCGTCCTGCGCGCTGCGGAACACGAACGTGGACGTGAGGAAGATGGGCGGCTTGAGCGCACCTTCGGACAGTGCCGGATCGAAACCGTAACCCATCATCTGCGTTTCGGGCGACAACACGCGGTTGCCGACCTTGCGCTTGTGATAGCTGTCAATGCTCATCGAGAGCTCCTAGAGATTCAGTTGCCCCGATCCTATCTCGATGACCTCGCCTCCGACGAATACTTCGCTGTCGGAATTCACTTCCAGTTGCAGGATGGACGGGCGGCCGACGAACTCGCCCTGCGACACTTCGAATTCCAGCGGCGGCCGCCGGCCCATGGCCACGAACCACCCACCGAGATTCGCGCAGGCCGATCCCGTTGCCGGATCTTCCAGAACGGCCGCGCCGTCCGGGAAGAAGAATCGGCTGAGGATCTTCTTGCCGCCCGAGGACGCGAACAGGTAGGCCATGCCCTGGCCGTCGGCGCTCTTGAGCTTCTCGAAGATTTCCGCGCGAGGACGGGCGCGCCGCACCGCGGCTTCACTCGTGAGCGGGATGATGAGCTGCTCCTTGCCCGCCTTGACCCACAGCGGCTGGAAGCCGATGTCGCCGGGCTCGAGGCCTAACAATTTCGCGAGCTCGGCGGGCGTCATGTCGATGAGCCGCGACGAGGCCGGCTGGGCGCGCAGCGTCCAGTGATTGCCGTTGGATGTCACGGGGATGATGCCCGCGCGCATTTCGAGGCCCAACTGATCGCCGCCCAGTCCGAGCGCACGCGCGACGTGCGCCGTGCCGAGCGTGGGGTGCCCGGCGAACGGCATCTCATACGCTGGGGTGAAGATGCGCACCAGCGCGGCGGCGCGTTTCGACGGCAGGATGAAGGTGGTCTCGGAGAGATTGAACTGGCGCGCCAGGGCCTGCATCTGCACAGCCTCGAGCTGGCTGCCGTCTTCGAACACGCAGAGCGGATTGCCCGAGAGGCGCGCGCCGCCCGCGGTGAAGACATTCAGGAGTCGATAACGAAGTTCCATGCGCGGGGATTATTCCATACGCCCCGCGCAGGCCCGCAGTACAGTTCAGGCGGCGACTTCCAGCAACTCCTCGCGAGCGCCCTGCGCCGATGCGGCGCCCGATTGCCACAGCGACAATTCGCCACTCATGGATTCCACGAGCGCAGTGCAGCTCTCCACCCAGTCACCGTCGTTGCAGTAGAGCACGCCGTCGATCTCGCGCACGCCTGCGCGATGGATGTGGCCGCAGATGATGCCGTCGAGATTGCGCGATCGCGCCGCCTGCGCGGCCGCAGTCTCGAAGTTCTCGACGTAGCGCACCGCGTTGCCGAGCCGCAGCTTGACGTAAGTGGCCAGCGACCAGCGCTGCATGCCCAGCATGCGACGGCAGACATTCACGCCGCGATTGATCCGCATCATGAACTCATAGGCCGCGGCGCCGAAGCGCGCCAGCCAGCGGCTGCACTTCACCGCGGTGTCGAATTCATCGCCGTGCATGACCAGGAATTCGCGGCCATCGGCCGTGGAGTGCACGTACTTGCGGCGGATGCCCAGGTTTCCGAACTGCGAGCCGCAGAACTCGCGGATGTCTTCGTCGTGATTACCGGGCACGTAGATGACTTCCGTACCTTCCTTGGCCTTGGCGAGGATCGCGCGCAACACTTCATTGTGTTCCTGCGGCCAATGGAAGCTGCGCCGCAGGCTCCAGAAGTCGACGATGTCGCCGACGAGGAATAGATAGTCGGTTTCGACGCCGGCGAGGAACTCCAGCAGTTCCCGGGCCTGGCAATCAGGCGACCCCAGGTGGACGTCGGAGATGAATACGGACCTCAGGCGCCTTCGTTTCGCATCGACCGGATTCTTCATCTCGCCACCCCATGACCATTGAAGGAGTGGCCGGAGCATGCGCCCCGCTCATTTCACGTTTATTACCAGTAACTTATGCCTGAAGGTTGACCTTCATCGCGAAGCCGCCGAACAACATGCGCTTGCTGTCGAAGGGCATGGCCTTGGGATCCATCATGTGCGCGAGCCGGGGATCCTTCATCGCGAGCCGGTTCACGCGGTCGCGATCCTTGCGCGACTTGTAGACGATCCACGAGAACCAGACCTCCTCGCCCTTCTTGAGCTTGCTGGCCTGCGGAAAGGACGTGGTCTTGCCGTACTGGACATCGTCGGCCACGCATTCGTGATAACCGATGGCGCCGTGATCCATCCACACCTTGGCGGCCTGGGTGGAGAGCTTCTGATACTTGGCGCGATTGCGCTTCGGCACGGGAATGATGAATCCATCGATGTACGGCATGGGGCCTCCTCTTTGGTTGGCCTATTCTTGTTGGCCGAATTGTAGCGCCGCGAGCCGCGCGTACAACGCATTGTCGCGAAGCAGGTCGGCATGTTTGCCGATGCCCACGATCCGCCCCTTGTCGATGACCACGATCCGGTCCGAGTTGATGGCCGTGGCCAGCCGGTGCGCGATCACGAGCGTGGTGCGCTGGCGCATCAGCGTCTCCAGGGCTTCCTGCACGAGCCGCTCGCTCTCGGAATCCAGCGAGCTCGTGGCCTCGTCCAGCAGCAGGATGGGCGGATTCTTGAGGATGGCGCGGGCAATGGCGATTCGCTGCTTCTGCCCGCCTGACAACCTTGCGCCCTTCTCGCCGAGGAAGGTGTCGTACCCCTCGGGCAGTTTGCGGATGAATTCGTCCGCCGCCGCTGCCCGGGCGGCGGCCTCGATCTCCGCGTCGCTGGCGTCGGGCCGGCCGAAGCGGATGTTCTCGCGCGCGCTGGTGCCGAAGATGATGGTTTCCTGCGGCACGAGACCGATACGCGCGCGCACGGCCCCCGGGTCCGCCCTGGCGATGTCGACGTCATCGATCACGATACGTCCCGACTCGGGGTCGTAGAAACGCAGCAGGAGCTGGAACACCGTGCTCTTGCCCGCGCCCGAAGGGCCGACGAAAGCGACGGTTTCGCCGGGCGCGATCGTCAGATCGAAGCCGTCCAGCGCTCGCAGTTCCGGGCGTGAGGGGTAGTGGAATGAAAGTTGTTCGAAGCGGATCTCGCCGCGTGCGGGATTGAGGGGCGCCGGATTCGCGGGCGTGACTATGCTCGGCCGCGACTCCAGCAGTTCCACGGTGCGCTCCATCGCGCCCGCGGCGCGCTGGATCTCGCCCCACATCTCGGCGAGTGCGCTCACGGACGTCGCCATGAAGATCGCGTAACTCAGGAACTGCGCGAGTTCGCCGCCCGTCATGCTGCCGTCGAGCACGGCGCGCGCGCCGAGCCACAACACCAGCGTGACGGCGGAGAACACGGCCATGACGGCGAGCGCGATCATCCAGGCGCGCACGCGCATGCGGCGGATGCCCGTGGCGAAGCTCTCCTCCACCGCATCGTCGTATCGCTCGAGCTGCAGTTTCTCCAGCGTGAAGGCCTGCACGGTCTGGATGGCGTTGAGCGTCTCGCCCGCGAGGCCGGAGGTGTCGGCCACGCGATCCTGGGAATCGCGCGACAGCCGCCGCACGCGCCGGCCGAAATACAGCATGGGCACGATGAGCGCGGGAATCAGGATCAGGATGATCAACGAGAGCTTGAGGCTGGTGTACACCAGCAGGATCAGCGATCCGACGAAGCTCACCGTCGAACGCAGCAGGATCGAGAGCCCGGCGCCCGACAGCGACTGGATCAGCGTGGTGTCGGTAGTCAGGCGAGAGAGAACCTCGCCGGTCTTCGTGACCTCGAAGAACGCCGGATCCATGCGGATCACGCGTTCGTACACCGCAGTGCGCACGTCGGAGACCACGCGCTCGCCTATCCACCCGACCAGGTAGAAACGCAGGCTCGCGAAGGCCGCGAACACCGCGGCCGCCAGCAGCAGCCACAGGAAATAGCGGTCGATGGCGGAGGCGTTTTCGGCACTGAAGCCTTCATCGATGACGTTCTTGAGCGTCGTCGGCAGGAACAGCATGGCGGCGGCCGCGACCAGCAGCGCGCCGAGCGCGAGCAGCATCCGGCCCCGGTAGGGAGCCAGGAAGGGAAGCAGCGCCTGGAGAGGTTTTAGGGAAGTGCCCTTGGGTCTTTCAGACAAGTCGGCATTCAGCGATCTTCACGGAACTTGAGTTTGCCCAAGTTCAGCTCGAACCACATGCGGAAATCGCCGGCCAGGCTGTAGAACGGGTACTTGAACGTGGCCGGCCGGTTCTTTTCGAAGCCGAAATGGCCGACCCACGCAAAGGCGTATCCGCAGACCAGTGCGCCCAGCAGCCATTCGGCTTCACCGAAGATGGCGAGCGCCGCGAGACACAACACGGCGCACCAGGTGCCGATGAAATGCAGCACGCGCGACGTCGGGTTCCGGTGCTCGGACAGGTAGAACGGATAGAACTCGGCGAAGCTGCGGAATCCCGAGTCCTTGGGACTGCTGGCGAGGCGCGTTTCCATGGCGGCCATCATCCGGTACTTTGCAGGCCCTCCGCAATGCCCGCCGTACAGGCCAGCAGCGCTTCGAAGAGATCGCGGTCCTGCCGGCCGGATTCCCTCCAACGCCTTAGTAGATCGACCTGCAGCAGGTTGATCGGATCGACATAAGGATTGCGCAGCTCGATGGCCCGCTGCAGCGTCTGATCCCGGTCGAGCAGCGTGGACGTCTGTTTCACGGCGAGTACCTGCTCGCAGACCATGCGGAATTCTTCGCGCAGTTTCTGGCCGAAGCTCGTCGGAGAAGCAGCCAGTTCTTCGTAGGCGCCCGCGATCTCGAGATCCGCGCGCGCCAGCGACGCCTCGAGATCGTCGATGAGCGCGGTGAAGAAATTCCACTCCGAATACGCGGACTGCGCCAGCGGCAGACCCAATTCATCGATCGCCGTCTTGAGTCCCGCGCCCGCGCCGAACCAGGCCGGCAACATGTGCCGCGACTGCGTCCACGAGAACACCCAGGGCACTGCCCGCAATCCATCGAAGCCTTCCTTGCCGGGGCGCACGGCGGGACGCGAGCCGATCTGCATGCGCGTGATCACGTCGATGGGCGTGACCGCGTGGAACCAGCCATAGAAATCGCGATCGGCATGGACCAACCGGCGATACGCCTGACGGCTCACCGAGGCGACGCGGGCGGCGAGCCGCAGTTGGTCGGCGTTCGCGATCACGCCCGTGGCGACGCCACCCAGCGACGACGTCAGCGAATGGAATGCGCGTTCCAGCGTGCGCATCGCGATCGGCCTCAAGCCATAACTCTGGTTGATGACCTCGCCCTGCTCGGTCATGCGCAAGACGCCGTTCACGGTGCGGTCCGGCGCCGTGCGCACCAACGTGTCCACGCGCGAACCGCCGCGCGCGATGCTGCCGCCGCGCGCGTGGAAGATCACGTGGCGTTCGTTGGCCGCGGCCAGCGCGGCCGAGAGATCCGCCTGCGCGCGATAGGCCGCGAAGCGCGACGCGCAGATGCCCGCTTCCTTGTTGGTGTCCGAGTAACCGATGAGCACGCACTGCGTGCGGCCGCGCGCATCGAGATGGCGGCGATACAACGGATCGCCCAGCAGGATGCGCATGATGTCGCCGCAGCGATCCAGCGAATCCACGGACTCGAACATGGGCGCGATGTCCACGCCGACCTCGCCCGTCGCGCGATCGTACGCCTCCGCCCAGCGCGCCAGCAGCAGCGGCGCGAGCACGTCGTCGGCGCCCTGCGCGCCGCTCACCACGTAATAGCCGATCGCGTCTCGGCCGTAACGATGACGCGCCTGGCGGATGGCTTCGAACACGCCGATCGTGCGTTTGCCCAACGCGTCGAGTTCCACCTTCGCGCCCACGTCGCGTTCGATGGCGCTCACCAGCAGGTCGTGCCGTTCGGCGGGCGTGCGCGCGAGCCAGCTCGGATCGTCGAGCCCCTGCCCGATCACGCAGTGATGGATCTCCGCGTGCTGGCGCAGATCCAGCGTGGCCAGGTGGAAGCCGAAACATTCCACGCGGCGGATGAGCCGCTGCACGTTGCCCCAGCCCGCGTGGAATCCCTTGTTGGCCTTGAGGCTCGCGGCTATCAACTTGATGTCGCGCAGGAACTGCAGCGGACCTTCGTAGCCGTTCGGGCGCTGATCGTACGTGAGGCGCAGGCGCTCGGAGATCTGGCCGAGGAACACCCGATACGGCATGCGGTCATGCCGCGCGGGTGCGCTGGCCTGCGCGCCCGGGATCAGCGCGCTGTACAACTCGATGCGTTGCTGCAGCTCCGGCAACACGGCGCTGCGGCTCGCGCTCTGCGAGAGGAGCTGCGCGAGGATGCCGCACTCCTTGAAATACGCGTTGATGATCACCTGCTGCTGCCGCGCCAGCGTCTCGCGGATGGTCTTGGCGTGGACGTCCGGATTGCCGTCCATGTCGCCGCCCACCCACGTGCCGAAGCGGATCATGTTGGGCAGCTCGAGCGAATCGGCGGGCACGCCGTAGAGCCTGGCCAGCGCCTCGGCGATCTCGTCGTAGAACGCGGGCAGGATCTTGTAGAGGATCTCCGCCAGGTAGAACACCACGTGTTCGCGTTCGTCGGCCACGGTCAGGCGTTCGCGCGGATGGTCTTCCGTCTGCCAGGCCGTAGTCACCTCCGTGCGAACGCGGCTCCAGTTCTGGCGCAGCTCCTGCGGCGTGAGCGTGGGATCGAGGCGATCGAGCAGCAGCTCGGCGATGCGCTGGTTCTTGCGCAGCATCGTGCGGCGCGCGCTTTCGGTGGGATGCGCGGTGAACACGGGTTCGATGCGGATCTTCTTGAGCAGCTCCAGCATCTGCTCGAGCGTGAAGCCCCGGCCCTTGAGCTCATTGAGCGCGGCTTCCACGCCGCCGGGCTGCGCGCGATCGCTGGCCTCGAGGAAGTACCCGCGGCGGCGGCGGATGCGATGCACCTTCTCGGCCAGGTTCACGACGCGAAACCACATGGAAAAAGCGCGCGCGAGGTCGCGCGCCATCTGCGGCGCGCGGCCGCGCAACTGCACGTGGAGTTCGGCCGCGGCTTCCTTGTCGCCCGCGCGGCGTTTGATAGATAGGCAACGGTCCTTCTCGACGACATCGATGAAGGCGTCCCCGCCCTGCTCCTTGAGCACGTCGCCCACCAGCGCGCCGAGCACGTGCACGTCGTCGCGCAGCGCGGAGTGTTTCGCGGGGAACTGGATGTCGTCGCGCTTCACGGAGCGCGGGATTATACGCGTGCTGTACCGCTGATGTCCGGCCGGCGCGTGTACGATGCGCCCCGTGAAAACTTCCACCGAAACGGCCCCCGCCGGCTCCCCGGCCACAGCGGGATTCATGCGCTGGGGCATGGTCTACGTGGCGCTGGGCGCCATGTTGTTCGCCAGCAAGGGCATCTTCGGCAAATGGCTGTACGAGCGCGGTGTGGGCTTCGAGCTGCTGACCACGGTGCGCGCGCTCATCGCCATGCCGCTGTTCGGCTGGATCGCCATCCGGCAGAACGCGGCCGGCGCGCCGCTCTCAGCCGTACGCCCGGCCGCGTTTCTCGCGGCCATGGCGGCCGGCGTGATCTGCTACTACGTGGGCGCGCTCGTCGACTTCTGGGCGCTCATGCTCATCGACGCTTCGATCGAGCGCGTGCTGCTGTTCAGCTATCCGGCGATGGTGGTGGCCATCGGCGCCGTGATGGAGCGGCGGGCGCCCGAGGCCCGCGTGGTCTGGGCCATGGTGCTCACCTACGTCGGCATCTTCTTCGCGATGGGAGGCATCGATCTCGCCGAGTTGCGCGCCAATGCGTTCGGCGCGTTCCTGGTGCTGATCGCTGCGCTGACGACGGCCATCTACTTCCTGATCGGCGCGAAGTACACGAAGGAGCTCGGCAGCACGCGATTCGCGGCCATCGCGATGATCTCGGCGGCGGTGTTGCTGGCCATCCACTTCGCGGTGTTCCGCTCGCTGGATGAAGTGCGTGCGCTGGCGGCGTACGACTGGGGCCTGCTGGCCTTGCTCGGC
>JBKPPO010000213.1:0-2966 GCA_046733635.1 Pseudomonadota bacterium
ATGCAGACGTTGTCGTGGTTCATCGGCTTCTCGATGGTCGTGCTCGCGCTGCTGAAACTGCAGAACATCGAAACGTTCTCGACGATGTTCCTGAACTACGACCTGCTGGCCAAGCGGTGGGTGCCCTACAGCTATATCTACCCGTTTGCGGAAGGTGCGGCCGGACTGCTGATGGTGGCTGGTGTTCTGAGCTGGATATCGGTGCCGATTGCGTTGTTCATCGGATCCATCGGCGCGATCTCGGTGTTCAAGGCCGTGTACATCGACAAGCGCGAGCTCAAGTGCGCATGCGTGGGAGGCTCGAGCAATGTGCCGCTGGGGTTCGTGTCGCTGACGGAGAACCTGATGATGATATTCATGGCCGTGTGGATGCTCGGGGGCGACTTCACCGCGGTCGGGCATCAGTAGCTAGAGACGGCGGGCGCCTCGACTCAGAAGGCGAGCACCGTAGAACCCTCGGGCGCATGAAGCTGCCGATGGGCGTACTCTGCCGCCTCGCTCAAGATGCGTGGCGCGATATACGCCCGATGCACGCGCTCGATGGCCGCGATGTAGAAGCGCCCGAACCGATTGCGACATTGCACGCGCGTGCCCAGAGTGATGTGGGCATCGTCGCCCACGTATCGCACACCGACGCTGGAACGGAAGCGCAGATGACGATCATCGGCACCCAGCAGAACTTCGGCGTGATCGCGGGAATCGCTGGCCTGCGCCAGCACCGGATACCGGCCGGCAAACAGCAGGCGTCGATCGGTAGATAGCAGCGAAGACGCCGGGCACCCCAGTGGTGAGGTCCGCAGGCGCAGAGGGCTGACCATCGCGTTACGCAGGGCCATCAAGATGGACACGCCGGACGGGCGGTTGGTCAGGAATCCCTCGAGCACGTCCGCCAGCAGCGCCTCTGCCGGTCGGCCGTTCCCGGCCGCGCCGTGCAACACGAGCAGGAAAGTGTCTTCGTGCTCGAAGCGCTCCACAAACTGCTGCGCGAGCAGGGAGCTTTCGGGCGCGTGGTGCATCTCCACCACCTGGCCGCTGCGCTCCACGAATCCCGCCAATTGCCCGCGCGCGGCGAGCGCGAGGCCGCGCACTCGCCCCGCCAGGCGGCGAACGCCTGCGCAGGTGCGGCTCAGCAGGCTACCAGGCCGTTCGTTGAGAGACAGCGTGAGCGTGGGGACGCGGGCGGGGTCGATGGGCTGCAGCCGCAGATGGTCCTGAACCTTGGCCGGCAGTAGTTCGGTCAGATCGTGGATGTTGGCCTGACCGCTGCGCACCTGCGCGAGCAGCGCCGGATCTTCTTCGAGTCCGCCCAGCTCGTTGGTATGGCAGGAGAGGGCGAACAGCGTGGGATGCGAAGTCTGCGGCAGCAGCGGCGCGAACTGATGCCAGGTGCCGCCGCCGAATCGAACGGTGAACATCGTGTCCGGCGGCACGTTCACGTAGTGCAGCGCCTGCGCAAAGGCTTCGGGTGACGCCGCGAGTTGCGCATCCGAGGCCGTACAGAAGCGCAACTGCGCACCGCCGCTGCCCGACACCGCCGTGAACAGCCGATGTCCCGCATGGCGATGGAAGGGGTGCCCTTGTGCGCCGACACTGAAGGAGTGCAACGCCGTCCGTTCGCCGCGTTCGATGTCCGTGGTGGCGAGCGTCGCCGCCGGCTCGTCGAGCGCGTCCGCGAAACGATCGTGCCCGCGTTGGCGTAGCGTCGCTTCACGGCACAGCGCGTCGCCCGCGCCCGGGCCTAGCTGTGCGATGAGCGTCACTTCGACGGGCAGGCCGCCGCCGCGAGACGGAATGCGTGCCGTGGGAAAACCGGGTGTGGTCTTGGCGGTGGTGCTCATGCTCATGGGTTTACCCCGTGGTTTTTTTCTTGGCGAGCTTGCGGGATTCGCGCTTCAGCGGGCCCGCGGTGGGACAGACCTCGAAGGCGAAGCCCGTGAGTGTGTTCACGAGGTTGTCGCCGTTGAGGCGATACATCACGAACTGGCCGCGGCGTTCGCTGAACACCAGGCCCGCCGCTTCGAGCAGCGAGAGATGCCGCGAGATGGCGGGCGCGCTCATTTCGAAGCGTTCGGCAATCTGGCCGGCGGTGAGTTCGCCGCCGGAGAGGTAGGCGAGGATCTGGCGGCGCGCCGAGGAGGAGAGGGCTTCGAAGATGCGGTCAGTGGACATGCGCGATTCACTAATTAACGAATTAGTTAATTATTAGGGCGGCGCGGTGGGGGTTGTCAACGCGGATTTGTCGTAATGGGGCGCGGCGCTTCGGCTTGGGACCGAAGCCGACGGCAAAAGAAAAAGGGCGGGTGATTTCTCACCCGCCCTCTCAATCAACCTGAGGCGCGTCCGTCGGTCCTTTCGGACCGACCCTAGATAACGAGGAATGTCCCCATTACGCCTTCGGCGCCGCGCGACGCTTGGCCACTTCTTCAATGACCTCGTCCGCCTTGTTCTTCGGCACCGGATCGTAGTGCGAGAACTCCATCGTGAAGCTCGCGCGACCCGAGGTCATGGAACGCAGCTGGCCGATGTAGCCGAACATTTCGGAGAGCGGAATCGTCGCGACCACCGCGATGTTGGTGCCACGCTCCACCTGCTCGGCGATCGTGCCGCGGCGGCGGTTCATGTCACCGATCACGTCACCCAGGTAGTCGCCGGGGGTCACGGTCTCGACCTTCATCACGGGCTCGAGCAGCTGCGGGCCGGCCTTGCGGATGCCTTCGCGGAAGCAGGCCTTCGCCGCGATTTCGAACGTCAGCGCGTTCGAGTCGACGTCGTGGTAGCTGCCGTCATGCAGCGTGGCGCGGAAGTCCACGGTGGGGAAGTGCGCGAGCACGCCGTCTTCCTTCTGGGCCTTGAGGCCCTTTTCCACCGCCGGGATGAATTCCTTCGGCACCGAGCCGCCGACCGTTTCGTCGACGAACTCGAAGCCCGCGCCGCGCTCGAGCGGCTCGAACTTGATCCACACCTCG
>JBKPPO010000214.1:0-7837 GCA_046733635.1 Pseudomonadota bacterium
GGGCGGCTGGTTCGGATTTCCGGTCAGATTTCCGGGCGATCCGCCGCCGGAGTTTTTCGTCGATGTGGTGACCCGGATCGCGCCCTGGTTCTCCGCAGGCTCCTGGTTCGACTCCATCGCCGCACGCCTGATCTTGCTCGCCGCGTTTTTGTTTGCCGCCGCCGCGGCCGTGCGTGTGATCCTGGGGCGCCTTCATCGCGAAGCGCAACGCGCCCGGGTGGAGGAGCTGCGCCTCGAGACCGATCCTGACGATCGCGAGCCCGGCGTGGGTTTCATTCGCGCCGCCTTCATGACCGCCTGCACGCTCATCGTCCTCGCGATGCCGCTGCTCGCAGGCGCCGTTCGCGCCAGCGCGCATGCTCATGAAGTGCTCGTCGCGAACACTGGGAACATGGCGCAGGCACGCGTGACGCTCAGGCCGGCGCAACCCGGCCTCGGCTCGCGCTACTTCGTGGACGTGTCCGGAAGCGGCGTCACGATCCGGAACATCACCGTACGTGAGCTCACGGGCATGGCATACGGGGTGAACCGCTTCTATGTGCGCGGCAAACATTTCCGCGATGGCGACGATGAGGACTGGCTGGTGGACACGCGCCACGACGTGCGCATCGAGGGCGCCATCGTCGAGCCGGACCGGTTCGATACCTACGCGCTGCGCCACGCCATCACGCGCGAGCTCGCGAAGAACTTCGGTCTCGAAATCTACGTGAACAGCGAATGCCAGAAGCCCTGCGGCAAATGGGGAGATCGCAAGCTCATCGAGGTGGCGCCGGATTCGTGGCGGCTGGTCAGCGAGGAGGAGGCTCGCGCGTTCGAGGCGGCCGACATCCCGCATGCGCGCCGCGATCAGCCCGCACTCAGCCGGCTGCAGGAGTTCGTCGCGGCGTTCAACACGGGTAGTTCGGCGCTGGCTCACTACCTGGAGCAGCACATCTCCCGCGAAGCCGATTTCCCGCCCAGTATCGACCAGACGCTGGCCTTGCTCGACCGGACCGGCGGACTCGACATCGTCTCGCTCGAGGATCGCGGCCCCAATGCGATCAGCGGTCTCGTCCGGGAGCGCGAATCACGATCGTTGCTGGCCGTGAGCTTCTACGTGGAAGCGGAGCCGCCCCACCGCATCGCCAACTTCCGATTCGAAAAGCCTGCAGCCGTCTCGCAGTAGCTTGACCGGGTGAATTCATGGCCTCATTGATCGATCACCTCTGGCAGTCCCTGCTGTTCGCCTTGCTCATCGCTGCGCTGGCATCGCTCGCGCGCCGGCACGGCACCCTGCGCCTCTGGATGTGGCGCATCGCCGGGCTCAAGTTCCTGGTGCCGTTCAGTCTCCTGCATGGACTGGGCGGGTGGATAGGCTTTCCCGTTCGGCACCACGCGATTCCGCCTCCGGCGGATCTGGTGGCAGCCGCGGCGAGGATCGAGCCCTGGTTCGCGCCGGCGCAGACGTTCGGGCTCGACAGGACGGCCTCGTGGATCCTCTTCACCGCGGGCTTGCTGGCGAGCGCGCTCTGCTTCTGGCGGATCAGGCGTCAATGGTCTCACGCGATGACGAACGCGCAGGAGTCGCCACCGGTGGGCATGTGGCTCTCGACGACCGTCGCCGCGGTGGCCTTCATGGCGCTGGCCTTGCCGATGTTGCTGGGCGCACTGGAGGATCGCCTGCATCGCCAACGGGTGTTGCGCGTGGACGTGGGAGCGCTGCGTGGCGCCCACATCACGCTGACACCGATTCCTTCCGAATTCGGCGGCCGCCCGAAGATCCTGGCGACGGAATCGGGCGTCGTGATCCATCACGTCAACCTGCAGGACCTGGTGGCGATGGTGTACGGCATCGGCGAATTCGAGGTCTTCGGCGGCGCCCTGCCCTGGCTCGAGTACCCGCACTACGAGGTGCGGGTGCGAGGCCCCGTATCGGCACCCGAGGTCTTCGATGCGTATGCCTTGCGCGAGCCGATGACTCACTACCTGAACCAGGAGTTTGGGGTGTCGATCCGCGTGAACGGCAATTGCCAGGAGCCCTGCGTGAATCAGGAGTCGTTCGTGGTCGAGCGGATACCCTGGCTCCTCTCCAAGATGATCAGCGGCGAGAAGTAGGGCACGCGGGCTCCCGGGCACTTGCGGAGTGCGAGGCGCCTTCACAACATCCGCGCCAGCCACGGGCGACACGCTCATCTGCTGGGCATTTGGCGCCTGGGTGCTGACCTAGCAACCATCAGTTCGCGTCCCGCCCACCGATCAGATCGAGTTGCCCGCGTCGCGCGATGCGCCGATCGAACAATCCCCACGCACCTTCGTGCCCGTGCCAGGCGCCACCCGTGGCCGCTTTGGCGTACTCCGTGGCGCGCGTCTCGAAGAAGTTCGCGTGCTCCACGCCGTTGAGGATCTCCGTGAGCCAGGGCAGCGGATGCTCCTTCACACCGAAGATCTGCGGCAGGTTGAGCTGCTTCAGCCGCCAGTCGGCGATGTAACGGATGTACTGCTTCACCTCGGCCGCGGAGAGTCCCTGCACCGGACCCATTTCGAACGCAAGGTCGACGAAGCGATCCTCCAGCTTCACGACCGTGCGCGCGCATTCGACGATGTCGTCCTTCACGGACGCGGACAATGCGCCGGTCTCCTGCGCAAAGGTGTGAAACAGCCGGATGATGCCTTCGCAATGCAGCGTCTCGTCACGCACGCTCCACGAGACCACCTGCCCCATGCCGCGCATCTTGTTGTGGCGCGGGAAGTTCAACAGGATCGCGAAGCTCGCGAAGAGCTGCACGCCTTCGGTGAATCCGCCGAACATCGCCAGCGTGCGCAGCACGTCCGCATCGGTCTCGACGCCGAAGCCCTGCAGATAGTCATGTTTGTCGCGCATCGCCGCGTAGTCCATGAACGCGGTGAACTCGCTGTCGGGCATGCCCAGCGTTTCGAGCAGCAGCGCGTACGCGGCGATGTGCACGGTTTCCATGTTGGCGAAGGCCGCCAGCATCATCTTGATCTCGGTGGGGCGGAACACGCGCGCGTAACGCTCCATGTAGTTGTCCTGTACCTCGACATCGGACTGCGTGAAGAAGCGGAAGATCTGCGTGAGCAGGTTGCGCTCCGCATCGGTGATCCGGTTGTTCCAGTCCTTGCAGTCCTCGCCCAACGGGATCTCTTCCGGCATCCAGTGGATCTGCTGCTGGCGGCGCCAGTATTCGATGGCCCAGGGATAGCGGAACGGCTTGTAGCTCTTCGAAGGCGTGAGCAAGCCGGGCCGGGCGATGAGTTCGATTTGCGTGGTCATGTTCGCGTCCTCACTGGCAAGACAGGCATTCGTCGTACTTGCCTTCATCGCTGTCGGCGCCGAGTGGCTTGACCGCGAGCTTGCGCGTGTTGTCGGCCTCGACGCCGGCGAAACCTGCTCGTTGCACGCTCTTCGAGCGGCAGTAGTACAGCGACTTCACGCCGCGTTCCCAGGCCGTCCAGTGCAGCATCAGCAGGTCCCACTTGTGGATGTCGCTGCGTAGATAGAGGTTCAGCGATTGCCCCTGGCAGATCAGCGGTGAACGATCCGCCGCGAGCTCGATGACCCAGCGCTGGTCGATTTCGAACGCCGTGCGGAACACGGACTTCTCGTCTTCGGAAAGACCCTCGAGGTGCTGCACCGAACCTTCGTTGGCGAGGATCGACTGCCAGGTGTCCTCGGTGTTGAGGCCCTTGGCTTCCAGCAGCTTCCTGAGCGCCGGATTGCGCACGCTGAACGAACCCGACAGCGTCTTGTGCGTGTAGATGTTTGCCGGAATGGGCTCGATGCAGGCGCTGGTGCCGCCGCAGATCACCGAGATGCTGGCCGTGGGCGCGATCGCGAGTTTGTGCGAGAACCGCTCCATCACGCCGCGATCTGCGGCATCCGGGCAGGCGCCGCGTTCTTCGGCGAGCACGCGCGAGGCTTCGTCGGCCTGCTTGCGCAGGTGCTTGAACATGCGCAGGTTGGCCGCACGCGCCAGCGCACTCTCGAATGGAATGCCATTGTTCTGCAGCCAGGAGTGGAAGCCCATGGCGCCCAGGCCCACGGATCGCTCGCGCGAGGCGGAATACTTGGCCGCGCTCATCGACTCCGGAGCATGATCGATGAAGTCCTGGAGCACGTTGTCGAGCATGCGCAGCACGTCTTCGATGAAGCGCGGCTCCTGGCTCCATTGCTCCCAGGTCTCGAAGTTCACGGAGGACAGGCAGCACACCGCGGTGCGCGCCTTGCCCAGGTGATCCACGCCCGTGGGCAGCAGGATTTCGCTGCAGAGATTGGACTGCCGAACCTTGAGACCCAGCTCCTGCTGGTGCTGCGCGAGTTGTTTGTTCGCGGTGTCGCTGAACAGCAGGTAGGGCTCGCCGGTCTGCAGGCGCGTCTCGAGGATCTTCTGCCACAGCTTGCGCGCGTTGATCGAACGCAGCGTTTCGCCGTTCTTCGGGCTCTTCAGCGCGAACGGCAGATCGTCACGCACCGCGAGCATGAACTCGTCGGTGACGTTCACGCCGTGGTGCAGGTTCAGGCTCTTGCGGTTGAAGTCGCCCGAAGGTTTGCGGATCTCGATGAACTCTTCGATCTCGGGGTGATGCACGTCGAGATACACGGCCGCCGAACCACGGCGCAGCGAGCCCTGCGAGATCGCGAGCGTGAGCGAATCCATGACGCGCACGAACGGAATGATTCCCGAAGTCTGGCCGCAGCCTTTCACCGTCTCGCCGATGGAGCGCACACCGCCCCAGTACGTGCCGATGCCGCCGCCGTTCGACGCCAGCCACACGTTCTCGGTCCAGGTGCCGACGATGCCGTCGAGGTTGTCCTCGACCGCGTTGAGGAAGCAGGAGATCGGCAGGCCGCGCTCCGTCCCGCCATTGGAAAGGATCGGCGTCGCCGGCAGGAACCACAGCTTCGACATGTAGTCGTACAGCCGCTGCGCGTGATCCTGGTCGTCCGCATAGGCGCGCGAGACGCGCGCGAACAGGTCCTGCGTGGTCTCGCCGGCGAGTAGATAGCGATCCTGCAGCGTGGCGCGGCCGAAGTTGGTGAGCAGCGCGTCGCGCGAGGCGTCCGTCTTCACGTGGATGGCGGCGCGATCGATCTTGCGATCCGCGACGCGTGATTGCATTGCGGTGATTTTCAAGACTTTCCCCGAGTCCTTGCGGCCGGTGCGCGGAAGACCTTCGCGCACATCGGAACCGGTCTGACTATCCATGAATTACTCCCCTTGGTTCTGCGGGGAGTGGCGGCAGCGCAGGAACCTCCCGCACGGGGAAGTACTGGCCTACCGGTACACCCCGACCGATCAGTTCATCGACGTGCCTGGCAGGTCTCCTGACTCACCGCTGGAGCGCGGACTTTCTCGGCCTTCCCGAAGCTCGAGAGCTTCAGTGGCACATCGCGGAAAGCCGCTTGCGGTCTACAGTTGCGGGGGCAGTCTCGGCATTGCGGCGTCTCGTCCGCGCACCGAATTCCCTTTTCATCACGCCTTCGCGTGAACCAGAGCACGACTAGATGTTGTGTCTCGTGACATCGGGTTGTCAACATCTTGTGGCCTGCGCTCCAACGAGTTCGCGTGCGAAAAAGTATTGGCGATCACTCTGGGTCTTGGCGCGTGGCGTCACCGCACACTTTTTTACAGGGAAAATGTCACATTTCCCTCGCGCGGCGCCCGTTGAAACCTGGAGCGGACTGCGCGGGTACATAGGATGCGCGCCCTCGCATCCGGCGCTGCCGGTGCCAACAGTCGTGCAAGGGAATCGCATCTTGAAAAAGTTTTTGAAATGGACGGGATTCGTCGTCGCCGGCCTCGTCGGCGTGATCGCGCTCGCGATCGGTTGGGTGTTCTTCGCTTCGTCGCGCGAATTGAGCCGTGAGTTCGCGATCGCCGATGAGGCCCGGATCGTGATCCCGACGGATTCGGTGAGTGTGGCCGAGGGCCATCGCATCGCGCAGCTCGGCGGCTGCCTGCATTGCCACGGCGAGAAGCTCAATGGCGGGCTCGTCGACGACATCCCGAATCTCGTGCGCCTGGTGGCGCCGAACATCAGCGCGAAGCTGCCTGACTACACCAATGAGCAGCTCGCCACCGTGCTGCGCAAGGGCGTGAAACCCGACGGCAAGAGCGTGTTGTTCATGCCCTCGGAGATGTACCGTCACTTGAGCGACGAGGATCTCGCGCGGCTCATTGCATATCTACGCACCGTTCCGGTGACCGAAGAAGGCACGCAGGAGAAGACCGAGTTGCGCATCATCGGCCGCGTTCTGCTGGCCAAGGGCGACTTCAAGACCTCGGCCGATGCGATCCAGTCGCTGCCGGCGGCCGCCAATTCGTTCGACGTGAACGATCCCGTGAGTCGCGGGCGTTACCTCACGATGAACTACTGCAGCGAATGCCATGGCCAGAGCCTGCAGGGTTTCGCGGCGATCGGCGCGCCCGCGCTCTCCGTGGTCAAAGGTTATTCGCCCGAGCAATTCGCGCATCTTCTGAACGACGGCGTAGCCCTCGGCGATCGCAAGACCAAGCTCATGAGCCCCACATCGGTGGTGCGCTTCTCGAACTTCACGGACAGCGAAGTGGCCGCGGTCCATGCGTTCCTGACGTCCGCGCCCGCCGCCAGCGAAGAACGCGTCGCCAGCAACTGACGTGCGGGGAGGCGCCTGACCGGGCGCCTCCCCGCATCGACCCACCGGGCATCGGCAACGGCTACGCCGAGTACCCACCATCCACAGCGATACTCGCGCCCGTGATGAACGACGCGCCGCTGCTCGCGAGGAACGCGACGGTGGCGCCGATTTCCTCCGGCCGACCGAAGCGGCCGAGCGCCGTACCTGCCTTCTGCATCGCGGCGAAATCACCGTTCGACGGATTCATGTCCGTGTCGATCGGCCCCGGCTGCACCACGTTCACGGTGATGCCGCGCGGCCCGAAGTCGCGCGCCCAGCCGCGCGTGTACGCGGCGACGGCCGCCTTGGTGGCGGAGTAGTCGGAGATGCCCGGCCAAGGCGACGCGTCCGCGCCCATCGAACCGATCGAGATGATGCGGCCACCCGCCTTCAGGTGTTTCGCGGCTTCGCGCACCGCTGCGTTGACGCCACCCACGTTCACCGCGAACTGTCGCGCCACATCGTCGTCCTTCACCTCGCCCACGGGACCCGTGATGAAGACGCCGGCGTTGTTCACGAGGATGTCGAGATGGCCGAAATGCTCGGCCACCTTTCGCACGAGGCCAGCCACTTCGTCTGTCTTGCCCTGATCCGCCGCGAAGGCGACGGCTCGCACACCTTTGTCCTGTAGCTCACGAACGAGGTCGTTGGCCTTGTCCGGATTGCTCATGTAGCTGATCGCGACATCCGCGCCCTCCTCGGCCAGTGATCGGGCGATTGCGGCGCCAATGCCGCGCGACCCACCGGTGACCAACGCCACCTTGCCGGCAAGCTTCTGGGTTCTCATTTGAATCTCCTTGTTCGTCGTTCGAGCGCGTTGTACGCGTCGAGAACAAGGTATTACCGGCCGCATGGACGACAAATCTGCCATCCATGACAACTTTGTTCACATTGGTGAATAATCCTGGCCCATGCCGGCAACCGCGAACCTGAATCAGATCCAGGCCATGCGCGTGTTCGTCCGCGTGGTGGAAGCCGGCACGTTCACCAAGGCAGCCGACTCGCTTCGTATGCCGAAAGCCACGGTGACCAAACTGGTCCAGGGCCTCGAAAGCCATCTGCGTATCAAGCTGCTGAACCGGACTACGCGCCGCGTGACCGTCACGCCCGACGGCGCCGCGTATTACGAGCGCGTGATTCGATGGCTCGGCGACCTGGACGACATCGAGGCCAGTGTCACGC
>JBKPPO010000215.1:0-23512 GCA_046733635.1 Pseudomonadota bacterium
TCCGTGATCGAATCTGAACGTGATTGATTGTATATGACGGCTTCGTGTGTTAAACAGCCTTCCCGCAAATATCGAGCGAGTCGGGGGCCGTACTTTAGCGCCTGCCGATCGGAGAAATCGGATGAGTGTGGTTCAGAAGGCTTCTGTGGCGTCGCTGGAAATCGAGAACCGCTGGGATGATTCCCATGCGGCCACGTTGTCGCCTGCCGAGCTGCTGCTGTACCGCTCCAACCTCTTGGGCGGCGACAAACGCATCACCAATTTCGGCGGCGGCAACACGTCCGCGAAACTCAAGGAAAAGGATCCGCTCACCGGCCAGGAAGTGGACGTGCTCTGGGTCAAGGGGTCGGGGGGCGATCTCGGCACCATGAAGCTCGATGGCTTCTCCACTCTGTATATGGAGAAGTTCCTCGCCCTCGAGAAGTTCTACAAAGAGGGCACGGACAACGACGCCGTTCTCGTCCCCCTGTACGCGCACAGCGCATTCAATCTGAATCCGCGCGCGGCCTCGATCGATACACCGTTGCATGGCCTCATCGATCGCGCGCACGTCGATCACATGCATCCGGATGCATTGATCGCGATCGCCGCCTCTTCCGATTCGAAGAAACTCACCGAAGAGATTTTCGGTGGCGAGATCGGCTGGCTTCCCTGGGTGCGCCCCGGGTATGACCTCGGCCTCAAGCTGCGTGAGCTCACGCAGAAGAATCCCAAGCTCAAGGGCGCGGTGCTCGAAGCTCACGGCCTGTTCACCTGGGCGGATACGTCCAAGGCCTGCTACGAGAACACGCTGGACATCATCAACCGCGCCACCGCGTGGCTCGCCGAGAAGAGCGCCGGCAAGCGGCCCTTCGGCGCCGTTGCCGTGCCGGCGGTCGCCATCGATCGCCGCCGCGAGATCGCGGCCGCGATCATGCCGGCCATCCGCGGCATGATCTCCGCCAACGTGCGCATGGAAAGCAGCCTGCCGCCGAAGGTGGGCCACTTCGACGATTCCGACACCGTGCTGGATTTCGTGGGCGGCGAGAAACTCGCCGGCCTCGCGGCGCTGGGCACGTCCTGCCCCGACCACTTCCTGCGAACGAAGATCTGGCCGCTGGTGCTGCCCTTCGATCCCGCCAAGGACACCGTCGAGCAGCTCACCGCACGCATCAAGCCCGCCATCGAGGCCTACCGCGAGAAGTACGCGGGTTACTACGATCGCTGCAAGCGGCCGAACTCGCCCAAGATGCGCGACGCGAATCCGGTGGTCTATCTCGTGCCCGGCGTGGGCATGATCACCTTCGCCGCCGACAAGGCCACCGCGCGTATCGCCGGCGAGTTCTACATCAACGCCATCAACGTGATGCGCGGCGCGGCCAGCGTGTCCAACTACCGCGGCCTGCCCGAGCAGGAAGCGTTCGACATCGAATACTGGCTGCTCGAGGAAGCCAAGCTGCAGCGCATGCCCAAGCCGAAGCCTCTGGCCGGCCGCGTGGCGCTGATCACCGGCGGCGCCGGTGGCATCGGTCTCGCCACGGCGCGCCGCCTCATGGATGAAGGCGCCTGCGTGGTGATTGCCGACATCGACCGCGACGCGCTCGCGGGCGCGGAAGGCGAGCTCAAGAAGAAGTACGGCAACGATGTGGTCTCGAGCGCGTGGATCGACGTGACGCGGGAAGACGCGGTGTTGGCGGGCTTCCGTGACAGCTCCTGGAAGTTCGGCGGCGTGGACATCTGCATCTCCAACGCCGGCATCGCCTCCGCCTCGCCCGTCGAAGACACGACGCTCGCGCTCTGGCAGAAGAACATGGACATCCTGTCGACCGGTTACTTCCTGATCGCGCGCCAGGCCTTCCAGCTCTTCAAGAGCCAGGGTATCGGCGGTTCGATCGTGTTCATCGGTTCCAAGAACGCGCTGGCGGCCTCGCCTGGCGCCGCTGCGTATTGCACTGCCAAGGCGGCCGAGCTGCATCTCGCGCGTTGCCTTGCGCTCGAAGGCGCGCCGCATGCCATCCGCGTGAACGTGGTGAACCCGGACGCCGTGCTGCGCGGATCGCGCATCTGGCAGGGTGAATGGGCTACGCAGCGCGCGGCGCAGAACAAGACCAGCGTCGACAACCTCGAGCAGGTGTACCGCGAGCGCAGCCTGCTCAAGCGCAGCGTGTACCCGGAGGACGTCGCCGAGGCCGTGGCTTTCTTCGCGTCCGAGCGTTCCGCCAAGTCGACGGGCAATATCGTGAACGTCGATGCCGGCAATGCCGGCGCGTTCACGCGATAGACCAGTACTCGATAGTCAGAACCGCATGAGTGGCCGGTAGCTCCGGCCCACGAGGGTCCCATGTCCGCAACGTTCGCCGATCCGCGCGACGCGAATTTCATCGCGTCCGCCAATCAAGCCCACGCCAGCACACTTGCCGCGGACTACGCGCACCTGGGCCAGCAGCTCGCGCGTTCGGGACTCCAGATCGACGAGATCACCCGGGCCGTATCCAACTTCAAGGTGGCCATCCCCTCCTGGGGCGTGGGCACGGGCGGCACCCGCTTCGGCCGATTCCCGGGAATCGGCGAGCCGCGCAATGTCTTCGAGAAGCTCGAGGACTGCGGCGTCATCCACAAGCTCACGGGCGCCACGCCCACGGTGTCGCTGCACATCCCCTGGGACAAGACCGACGACTACAAGGCGCTGCGCGAACACGGCGCCGCGCTGGGCCTCGGCTTCGACGCGATGAATTCGAACACCTTCCAGGACCAGATCGGCCAGCAGCATTCGTACAAGTACGGCTCGCTGACGAACACCGACGCCGCGACGCGCGCACAGGCCGTGGCACACAACATCGAGTGCATCGAAGCCGGCAAGAAGCTGGGTTCCAAGGCGCTCACCGTGTGGATAGGCGACGGCGCCAACTTCCCGGGGCAATCGCATCTCGGCCGCGCGTTCGATCGTTATCTCGAATCGCAGAAGCAGATCTACGCCGCGCTGCCCGATGACTGGCGCATGTTCATCGAACACAAGATGTACGAGCCGGCGTTCTACGCCACCGTCATCCAGGACTGGGGCTCCTCGCTGCTCGCCGCGAAAGAGCTGGGCCCGAAGGCGTTCTGCCTCGTGGACCTGGGCCATCATGCGCCCAATGTGAACATCGAGATGATCGTCGCGCGCCTGGTGCACGCGCAGCGTCTCGGAGGTTTCCACTTCAACGATTCCAAGTACGGCGACGACGATCTCGACGCCGGCTCGATCGAGCCGTTCCGCCTGTTCCTGGTGTTCAACGAGCTCGTGGAAGCCGAGCTCGCCAAGGCGCCGAACTTCTCGCCGGCGCACATGCTGGATCAGTCGCACAACGTCACCGATCCGATCGAAAGCCTCATGACCAGCGCCATCGAACTGCAGCGTGCCTACGCGCAGGCGCTGATCGTCGACCGCAAGGCACTGCATGACTACAGGATGGGCAACGATGTGCTCATGGCCGCACAGACGCTGAAGCGCGGTTTCACCACCGACGTGTCGCCCATCCTCGCCCAGGCCCGCGCACTCAAGGGCGCCGCCATCGATCCCGTGGGCGCCTATCGCAAGAGCGGTTATCGCGCGAAGTGCGGACAAATGCGGCCGAGCAAACAATCCCTGGGCGGTGGCATAGTTTAGGGAATGGGGTCACTCCCCCACTTCTTTCAGACCTGGCTAGCAAAAGGGGTCGGACCTCAGTCCATGTCGCTGAACTCGGCTAACGTCACCTGTATCGAGGTCCAACCCTCTTTGCCCGCGTCGCGGGCAATTGCGGAGCGACCCGCTCCTCTCCGATGAACGTACTCAATTCCATCGAAGATCTTCGCCAGGAAGCCCGCCGCCGCGTCCCGCGCGCGATCTTCGATTACGCCGACCGCGGCTCGTACGACGAAGTCACCTACGACCGCAATCTCGAGGATCTCAAGGCGCTGCAGTTCCGCCAGCGCGTGATGGTCGACGTATCCGCGCAGCAGCTGTCCACCACGATCATGGGCGAACGCTGGGAGATCCCGCTCGGGATCGGCCCCACCGGGCTCACCGGCCTGTTCCACGCCAACGGCGAGATGCTGGGCGCCCGCGCCGCACAGAACTTCGGCGTGCCGTTCTGTCTCTCGACCATGAGCATCTGCTCCATCGAAGACGTCGCCGGCTTCGTGCAGAAGCCGTTCTGGTTCCAGCTCTACCTGATGCGCGATCGCGGCTTCAATGCCGAGCTCATCGAACGCGCCAAGGCCGCCAATTGCTCGGCGCTCATGCTCACCGTCGACATGCCCGTGCAGGGCCTGCGCCGACGCGATCCCAAGAACGGCCTTTCGATCCCGCCCAAGCTCACGCTCCGGAATGCGTTCGAGATCGCGATGCGACCCACCTGGGCGCTCAAGGTGGCGATGGGCAAGCGCCGCACCTTCGGCAACCTCGAAGCCCGCCTCGAGGGTTCGGGCGGCCTCAAGACGCTGTCCGAGTGGATAGCCCAGCAGTTCGATCCCACCGTCACGTGGAAGGATCTGGCCTGGCTGCGTGAACGCTGGCCGCGGAAGATCCTCATCAAGGGCATCAACGATCCCGAAGACGCGAAACTGGCCGCGGACCACGGGGTCGATGCGATCGTCGTCTCGAATCACGGCGGCCGTCAGCTCGACGGCACCCGCTCGACCATCTCCTCACTGCCCGGCATCGTCGACGCCGTCGGCGGCCGCACCGAAGTACTCTTCGATGGCGGCGTGCGATCCGGGCAGGACGTGCTCAAGGCCCTCGCGCTCGGCGCGAAAGGCTGCCTCGTCGGCAAGGCGTTCCTGTATGCACTCGCGGCGCGCGGCGAAGCCGGCGTCACGCTGGCGCTGGACATCATCCGCAAGGAACTGGCGGTGAGCCTTGCGCTCACGGGCGCCAACGACGTCACCAGGGTCACCCGGGACATCCTCGCACCCCGATGAACTGGCGCCGGTCGCCAGGTGCCGTGACTCGAGCGGAGTTACGACACCGGGTGTCGGGCACTACCTACCACGGCACCAGTTCCCACGAGATCTGAGGGACCCGCCGCCATTGCAGCTCGGCGGCGGGTCACTCGCGAGGGGGGCTCGCGCTCAGAATCCTTTCTTCACACCCAGCAGGAACGTCACGCCCGCATAGTCATACGTGGCCGGGAACGTGTTTCCGTAACCACCCTGGCCGACGATGATCGGCGGATCGGTGTCGAACACGTTGTTGGCGCTCAGGTACACCTCGGTCTTCTCGCTGAAGTCGTACGTGAGCGAGAGGTCGAAGTAGTTCTGCGCATCCAGCTTCGGGTTGGTGAACGACGCCAGCGAAGGCACGGTGGCCGCTCCGGCCGTCTTCGGCAGCACATACCGGTCCGTGGTGACGCTGTCGATGAAGCGGTGCCGCAGGCTCACGCCCAGGTCGCCCAGTGTCCACGTGAAGCGCGTGACGCCCTTGAGCTCGGGGATCGGCTCACCGCAGGTGGCGCCGTAGGCACCCACGCAGCGGTTCTTGTTTTCCGGCACAGCCTGCATGGGCGTGAGCGTGAACTCATCCGTATAGGTCCAGGCCGAGCTGATGTCGATGCGGCCGGGGCCCACCTCGAATCCGTAGCGCGCCTGCAGATCGATGCCCGAGGTCTCGAGCTTGCCGATGTTCGCCTGGAGCACGTCCAGCGAAAACGGCACGGAGATCGCGCCCGTCGCCGGGTTGCGATGCACGGCCTGGCAGAAGTCGCTGGCCGCATCCTGAACGGTGAGGTAGCAGAGGTTCAGCGTGTTCTGCGCGCCGCCGCCGAGCTGCGAGATCGCATCGTCCAGCGTGATGTTGAAGTAGTCGATCGTCACCGCGAGGTCCGGCAGGAACGTCGGCGTGAACACCAGGCCGAACGTGCGCGTGTCCGAGCTCTCCTCCTGGAGATTCGGGTTGCCGCCGCTGCGGTTCGGGATGATGTTGTCCGGCTGCACACCCGCCGTGAACACCGCCGACGCGGGCACACCCGTGGCGATGCAGAGATCGCGCACCGCCTGGGACTGGTTGGCCGTATTCCGGCTGGAGCACGGATCGGTGAGCGTCGAGAAGTTGAGCTGCAAGCCGCCGAACAGGTCGCCGATGTTCGGCGCACGGATGGCGCGCTGGAACTGGCCGCGGAACGCGAGCGTCTTGTTCACGCGCCAGTCGAGGCCGTACAGGTAGGTGGACACGCGGCCCACGCCCTCGAGGTCGTAATCCGAGCTGCGGAAGCCGGCGTTGGCCGCCAGGTTTTGCACGGCCGGGATGTCGGCGAGGATGGGAACGCGCAATTCCGCGAAGACGTCCTTCGAGGTCACGTCGCCCGCGGTGGGCAGACCCGGATTGAAACCGACGACGTCGCCCGAACGCAGGAACTCGTCGGGGATGTACTCGGCTTCCGCCGTGCGCCACTCCACGCCCACGGAGAAGCCCACCGCGCCCGCCGGCAGATCGAAGGCTTCACCGCCCAGCGTGGCCGCGGCCACCTGCTGTTCGGCGTTGGTCACGTTGGTGGCGTTGATCTTGATCGCGTTGACCGCCGCCTCGTCGAGGTTCTGGCCGAAGATGTTCGCCACGGGCGCGGCGCCGCCGCCGGCCGACAGCAACGCGGCCGCGTAGCGGCTGCGCGAGGCGCTGCCTTCCTGGCGGCTGCTGTCTTCCGAGCGCGCGAAGCTGTAGTACACGTCATACGACAAATTCTTGAGGAAGCTGTCCGAGACGTTGCCGAGATCGCCGCGCATGCCGATCGCCGTGCGCCAGACGTTGTGGTCGTCGACGTTGTGGCGGAAGGGCAGCTCCACGAGACGGCGGCCGGCGCTCAGGATGGCCAGGCCGTCGTTGGGCGTGGTGGTGCGCGACACCGGACCGAACGTGAGCGTGCGCGGACCGGTTTCGGCCGCGTCGAGCTGCACGAGCACGTCGCGCATCGCGGGACTCAGGTACGGATTGTTGGTGTTGAACAGGAAGTCGCCGCCGATGTTGCCTTGCGTGAGCTGCTGGTCGACGCGGTTGTTCGAGAAGTGGAACTCGAGATAACCCGTGGCCTTCTCCGCGAAGTCGTAGTGGCTGAAGGCATTGAGCATCCAGCGTTCCTGCGGAACCTGCAGGTAGTTGTGCAGCGTGAGGTTGAAGTCATCGGCCGGGCGTTGCGTGAGTCGCGCCGTGGTGCCGGCGTCATCGAACGTGAAGCCGTTGTCGCCCATGCCGGCAAGGCCGGCCGCGGTGAGCGCACCGGCCACACCGGGTAGCGCGCGAGTCGCGCCCGGAATGGTGAAGCGGCCGTTCGGGATGTCACCCGACCCCGAGAACACGAATCCCATGCGCCCGCCCGAAGCGGCGCAGTTGGCGGCGTTCGAGCCGTTCGCGACACCGATCATGCTATCGCTCCACGACTCGGCCGTGACGCAGGCCTCGCCGTACGGCAGCTCTGCCCAGTCGCCGCGATCCGCCCGCGTGAAACCATCGCGCTGGTAGTAGTTGAGCGAGATCACCGCGTTGCCGCGGCCTTCGGCGAAGTTGCCGCCGAAAGTGAGGTCGAAGTTCTTGGTCGGCGTGTTCGTGGCGCTGTCGAAGCCGTACTGGCCGCCGACTTCCACGCCTTCGAAGTCATCCTTGATGATGAAATTCACGACGCCGGTGATGGCGTCGGATCCGTACACGGCGGAGGAGCCGCCGGTGACCACTTCCGTCCTCTCGATGAGCGCGGTGGGGATCGTATTGAGGTCGGTGACCTGCTCGGGTCCGAAGATGGCGAACCGGCGCCCGTTGACCAGCGTCAGGCTGCGCGTCGGGCCGAAGCCGCGGAGGTTCACATAAGCCGCCCCCGCAGCAGATCCGGCGGGAACGGTGTTGGCGGTGGCGCCGCCATTGGTGGCCGACACGAACTGCGGCGCTTCATTGAGCACCTTGTCGACGGTCAGCGCGCCGGAGAGTTTGATCTCGTCCGAATTGATGATCGCAAGCGGTGTGGACGCATCCGTCACGTCGCGCTTGATGCGCGAACCGGTGACGACGATCTCGTCGACCTCGGAAACCTCGGCCGGCGCGTTCTGCGCCTGTGCGTACGAACCCGAGGTTAAAGCGGCAGCGATCGCGCAGGCGAGCGCGCTCCGGCGAGCCAGGCTCGCCTTGTTCTTGGCAGACATGAATCCCCCTTCATTTGGATTTCCTTCGTGTCAGTGCAGCTCGCCCGCAAAAACGAACGACTACGGTCACGAAACCGAAGGGAGGCACAGTTTCCGCGCTCTGCCTCGCTGCATTTCGATCATGAACGCGCAATTTCGCGCACGCAAGCCCAAACGTATATCGAGGGATGCCAAAACGAAGGGGAAGGTTGGAGCGCCGCCAGCGAAGGGGTGCCAGCGGCGCTCCGGTTGTCGAAAAGCGCACAGAGCGCGGACAAGGTGCACTTCTCGGACTCGTCGGGCCCACCTCTGCACAAAGCAGGCCCTGAAACCCGTGTTCCGTACCATTCGGTAACGGTCATAATCGATCATCTTCATCCATGATCGCTCACTTCAGAGCGTTTTCTATCACAGATTCGCTCACCTGACGATCAAAAATCGTATAAATGAGCAAGGTAACCGCAGGACAAGGAGGCTACACATCTGATAACGCTACCGGCTAGAAATTTCTCATCGGATCGCCGGGGTATGCCAAAAAGTCCCGCCCGAAATCGACGAACGGGCGGCCGTCGGCCGCTCCCCGAGCCCGCGCCCTAACTACCCGACGCCGGATGACGAAAGTTGCCACCGTCGGCCCCGGCAGGTAGGTTCGCCGCCCATGAAAACCCTGTCGCGAACCTTTTGCATCGCCGGCCTCTTCCTGGCCGCCTCCCAGACCCAGGCCGCGGAAGCGACCGTCAAATGCTCCATGACCTTCGAGATGAAGGGCTGGTCCGCCATCTACAAACGCGCCAATGGCACCGGGACCATCACCTGCAGCAATGGCCAGCGCGCTTCGGTCAAGCTGGCGGCGCGCGGCGGCGGACTCACTGCGGGCAAGTCCTCCATCGAGAACGGCAATGGGGAGTTCTCCGCCGTGAAGAACATCGAAGAAATCTTTGGCAATTACGCCGAGGCCCAGGCGGCTGCGGGCGCGGTGAAAGCTTCCGGCGCCCGCGTCATGACCAAGGGTGAGGTCTCGCTCGCCCTCAGCGGCACCGGCCGCGGTTGGGAGCTCGGCGTCGCTTTCGGAAAATTCAGCATCAAGCGGCGCTGACCCGATCGGAAGCCGCACCCATCAGTGGTGCGGGCTTCCGCGTTTTGCCGAGGCAAGCCGTGAACTCCGCGCCGAAAAGGAATATCTGCGCGGAGTAGTACAGCCACAGCAGCAACGCGGCAAACGAAGCCGCTGCGCCATAAGCCGTGGGCTGCGTCGCTTTGCCGAGATACAGGCCGATCGCCCAGCGCCCGAGGTGGAACAGCAGCGCCGTCACCAGCGCGCCCGTGATCACGTGACGCCAGGGCAGCCGCTTCGCCGGCAAGTACCGGTACATCAGCGCCACGAGTCCGGTGCCCAGCGCGATGGACAGCAGGAAGTCGATGCTGGCGAACAGCGCCACCAATCCCTCGAAGTGTCGCGTCGCGTAGCTGCGCAACCCGGCGAGCGCGGTCGTGAGCGTGAGGGACACCAGCAACAGGAATCCGATCGCGAGGATGAAACCGAAGGAGAGCAGTCTCGCGCGGAGGAATCCTCGCCAGCCGCTCACCAGGGATTCCCGACCGCCCCAGATCTGCTGCAAGGCTTCTTCGAGCGCCGCGAACACCGTGGTCGCACCCACGATCAGCATGAGTCCGCTGAGGACCGTGGCCCAGATGCCTTCCTCGCTGTTGGCGCTGCTCATCGCGCCCAGGATGATCTTCGCGGGCTCGGCGCCGAACAGCATCGTCACCTGCGTGTTCAGATAGGAATACGCGACGTCGGGTCCCACGATCCACCCGGCGATCGACACGATGATGATGAGCAACGGCGCCAGTGAGAACGCGCAGTAGAACGCCAGCGCCGCGGCGATGCTCGAAGCCTGGTCGGCGAGCCAGTTCTCTCCGGTGCCTTTCAACAACTGCCAGATGGTGCGGTGTTTGGCCACGCGCGATTTTGCGCGCCTAACAACCTGCGGCGCCCGTCGGCCATGTTCCGGGCAACGCGCCAGCGCCGGCCTACAACGGCAGCTTCGCTGCGATCCAGGCCTGGCTGGCCGTGAGGGAGAACGCCTTCTGCTCGCGTCCGATCAACAGCGTGCGGGCCCGCATCCGATCCGCGAGCGCCAGTGCCGCCTCGGGCGGCATGACCATGAACACCGTCGCGAGCGCATCGGCCTGCATGCAGTCCGCGCTCAACGCGGTCGCCGAGACCGTGCGATGTGTGACGGGCTCTCCAGTGCGCGGATCGATGATGTGCGAGTAGTGACGACCACCGGCCTCGAAAAAGCGCCGGTAGTCGCCGGCCGTGGCCACGCTTTCGTCACGCAGCGTCACCACGAGCGGCTCGAGATCCGCAACGCCGGTGGTGGCATCGGCCGCCGGCCGCTCCACCGCCACGCGCCAGGATGCGCCCGCCGCGTTGCGCCCTCGCGCGCGCAATTTTCCGGAGAGATCGATGAGGTAGTTGGACACGCCGGAGGCATCCAGGTATTCGGCGACGCGGTCCACGCCGCGGCCTTTGCCCAGCGAGGACAGATCGACATACACACCACGCGGCTTGCGCGCCCGGGCAGTTGCCACGTCCACTTCCACCTTGCGCCAGCCGACGCGCGTTCTGGCTTCGGCAATCGCGTCCGCATCCGGTACGCGGTGAGTCGCGGGATCCGGACCGAAGCCCCAGAGATTCACGAGCGGCCCGACCGTGATGTCGTAGCTGCCGCCGCTGGCCTCGGCCAGCGTGAGTGCATACGCCATGACCTCGGCAAGCTCCGCGCCGACGTCCTGCCAGTCCTCGGAGGTCGCGGCGTTGAAGCGCGACAGATGGGAGTCGGGCCGCCAGGTGCTCAGCGCCAGATTCACGGCATCGAAGCGCGCCTGCACACCCGCCTGCAGTTCGGCGGCCGGGATCGGCAGATCGCCGGAGAGTTTCACCGTCCAGGCGCTGCCCATGGTCTGCCCGCTGATGAGCGTTTCGCGAGTCGCGGGCTGCGTGGCGCACGCGGCCAACCAGACGGACGCGGCCGCGAGCAAGAGGCCCGCGGCCGCGCGGGAGATCACCGAACTACTGCGGCAGGACTTCAAACGTGGCGTTGTACGAAGCGCGGCGCTTCTTCACGTTGGGCACGTTGGCGTTTTCATCGGCCACACCGACGTCGAGCCAGTACAGGCCGGGCGCGGGCCAGGTCACGGTGACCTCGCCGTTCGCGTCGGTCTTGAGCGTCTGCTCGTCGGGCGCATCGCGATACCGCGTGCCGCCCGCGACGATTTCCACGCCGAGATCCTTGACCGGCTTGCCGTCGACGAGGAAACGCAGCTTCGCCTTTTCGCCGGCGTACAGATCGTTCGGATGCTGCAACGGCACGAGTTCGATGCCCTCGCCCTTCGTGGTCTTCACTTCGCTCGGCGTGCCCACGCTCACGAAGGTTTCGACGCGGCGCTGCACCTGTTCCACTTCGAGCTCGGGCGCGTTGGCCGGAATGTTGGCGGCCATCTCCGCGGCGGCGCCACGCCAGCGCTTGGGACGCCCGTCTTCGCCTTTCCAGCGCGCCATCACGGCGCTGTCCGCGACGGTGATCCGATAGGTGCCGGGCTGCCGCAACTCGAGATCGAACGCGGAACGCGAGCGGCCCTTGAACGGGTTCTGTGGGGTGACCGCCGCGCCATCCGGGCCCGTGATCGAGAGGGCATTCTCGATCTGCATCGCACCCTGGTTCACCGAGAAGAGGTCATCGGCCATCGCCGCATCCACGGCCACCCAACCCCCTGAACGCGCCAGGACGGTCTGCGAGGGCAGCAACCACGCACGCGCGGCTTCACTCACGGCCGGGACGAACGCCAGCGCGAGCGTCAGGGCCAACGGGGAGATCTTCGCGAAGTTCTTCATGGATCGCTCCTTCACGGATTGAGCTGCAGCGACACCGCGCCCAGCTCCTTGGTGCCTTTGACGGAATCGCGCTTCGCCTTCTTGATGGGCCACTCGAACGGAATGCGCAGTGCTTCGCGCCCGCCGACTTCGCGCACGGCCTCGACGACGAGTTCGTACTTGCCGGGCTTGAGATCCACGAGCGGCGCGGCTTTCGCATCGAATTTGAGCAGGTGCTGGCCCACCGGACGCGTCGCGCCCGTGAGGCCGTCCACCGGCACCTTCAGGTCGCGGCCTCCGCGGCGCCACCACTGTCGCAAGTCGGGCAGCCACTTCGTGTGGTCGCCGCGCACCTGGTACCAGACCGCGAGATTGGCGGCGATCGCCTGATCGGCGCCCTCCACCCAGATGGCCACGTACGGACGGTGATACTCGGCCACGTCGAGCTGCGGTATCTCGACGCTCAGGCTGAGATCGGCGGCATGCCCCGCGCCTGACAGCAGCGCAGCAGCCAGGGCCATTCGGAATCGACGGATCATTCGTTGCTCCCGGTAATCAATGTGCGAAGAAAATCATGAGACCGACGACCACCGCCACGCCGCCGCCCACGAGCGGCCAGGTGTTCTTGCGCTGGCGCGCCTGGATCTGCAGCAGGATCAGCCCGGTGATCGAAAAGAACAGGCAGGCCGCGGCCAGCACGTCGATGAACACCACCCAGGCGGTGCCGGTGTTGCGGCCCTTGTGGAGATCGTTGAAATAGGAGACCCAGCCGCGGTCGGTCTTCTCGAATTTCGCGGCGCCGGACGCGCGGTCCAGCGATACCCAGGCGTCGCTGCCGGGACCGGGCGCGGACACATAGAGCTCGTCCTCCGACCATTCCACGCTGGCGCGGCCCACGTCGACGTCGAACTCGCTTTCCAGCCAGGTGACGATCGGGCCGGGCACGCGCACCGGTGAATCCTCGCCCGCCACCAGGCTCATGAGCGGCTGCGGCAGTTGCGCTTCCTTGTTCGTGACCACCGGTTTTGCGCTGATCGAAGACGCGTGGTTCAGCGTGATGCCGGTGACGCTGAACAGCAGCAGACCCGCGAGGCACACCGCCGCGCTGGTCCAGTGGAGCCAGTGCGAGGTGCGGTACACCTGCATGCGAAGGCGCGAGTTCATCGCGGTTACTCGCCGAGGTCGAAAGGAATGGGCAACCGGTACGGCGAATGCGCCACCACTCGGGATGGGAGGGCGCTGAGCGCCAGGTAAATCGCGATGCTTCTTCCGGACATGCAGGAACCTTTGCCAAACCGAGCGCGAAAGCTACATGAGAAGAATTCTTATTTGCAACCGTATTCTTCTATATGGCGGTATTCGACGTAATGCCGGCCGGTCGGATCCGTACCCGGGAAAAGGAGGCCGCCCCGGCAGCGGCTGACGGAACCGCCCTCGGCAATGTTCCGTTCGCGCACTCACCTCCCCGGCAGATGGGGATGATCCCGTGAGATCCGGATTCGGTCTAACTTCCTGTCGTTCCGCCGAGACATTCCGTCCTCGGCCAGGCTCCGGTATATCTGCGCGCTATCGAAGGGGGATACATGTCGAACTACTCACGAGCCGCCGCCTGCATGCTGGGCTTCCTCGGCGCGAGCGCCACCACTCATGCCGACGTCACCGTCACCACGGACACGCGTGGCAAGGCTTCCATCATCAACGTGGGCGGCGAAAGCGTTCACCGCATCAAGGGCGCGCGCCAGCGCACCGATCAGCTCATCAACGGCAAGCCGCAGGTGTTGATCATCGATGTAAAGGGCAAACGCTTCATCGACCTGGACGACAAGAAGAAGTCGGCATCGGTCACATCGCTGGAAAGCATCGCTGCCGAATTGCAGAAGGTGGGTGCGGGCACCATGGACGCCAAGCTCACGAAGACGCCGCAGACCAAGCAGGTCGCCGGCCATTCGTGCACGGTGCACGACATCCAGGTCTCCATGCCATTCAGTCCCACCGGCAACGCCGGCGACGGCATGGATCTCACCATGGTCCTCACTGGAACAGTCTGCCTCGCGAGCGACGTGCCCGGTCTCGCCGACTATCAGGCCTTTTACCGTGCGGCAGCAGATTCCGGATTCATCTTCGGCGATCCGCGCGTCACGAAATCGCCCGCAGGCGCGGCGCAGGCCAGAGCGTACGCCGCATTGACGCGAAAGATGGCCGAGGCGGGCATGGCGCTGGAGAGCCACGTCATGATCGATGCCACCGGCGGAAATCCCATGGCCGCCATGATGGGACGAATCGCCAAGAGCGACATCACGACGACCGTAACCAGGATCGAAACCGGCGAACTCGCGGCCGACGCGTTCGAGATTCCGGCGGGCTACAAGGTCAAGACCCGGTAGCCCGCCTCTCCCGATCAATCGCCGCTCGCGCGTTGCGCGCGTTTCACGAGATCGATGAACTCGGCGCGGTAGCCGTACGGGTCGTCTCCCTTGGAGGCCTGCGCCTGGCGCAACACGTCGCCGTAGCTCAAGGATCCCGTATGCGTGCCGCCGCGCAGGAGCTGGGCGAAGCCGGCCACCGCAGTCGAGAACGACACATCGCGCGCCACCGCGACGGAGTGACTGCCCGAGCGCAACGGAATCGCCTCGCTGATGAGCTTCGACTGCTTCTCGCCGGGCAGCTTGTAGCGGATCTTGAGGAAGCCGTATTCATCGCGCGAGCCGCGAGCGGCTTTGTCCTCCGCCTTCTTGCGGGCGGCATTGCCTTCGTACCGCGGCTCATCGACGGACGGCGCGACGCCCACGGGTGTGAGCTCGTAGATCGCCGTCACCGTGTGACCCGCGCCCACGTCGCCCGCGTCCACCGCGTCGTTGTTGAAGTCCTCGCGGCGCAACGCACGCGTCTCGTAACCCACGAGGCGGTATTCGCTGACCGTGGCCGGGTTGAACTCCACCTGCAACTTCACGTCGCTCGCGATCGTGAACAGCGAAGCCGAAGCCTGCTGGACCAGCACCTTGCGCGCCTCGTTCTCGGTGTCGATGTACGCGGCCACGCCGTTGCCGTTCTGCGCCAGCGCCTGCGCCAGCTCATCCCGATAGTTGCCCTGACCGAAGCCCAGCACCGATAGATAGACACCCTTCTCTCTTTCCCGCTCGACGAGGCTCTTCAGCGCTTCCGTACCCGAGGTGCCGACGTTGAAGTCGCCGTCGGTGGCCAGCAGGATGCGATTCACGCCGCCCTTGCGGAAATTCCGCTCGGCGAACTGGTATGCCAGTGTGATGCCCGCCGCGCCCGCCGTGGATCCGCCCGGCGTCAGTGACCGCAGCGCTTCGACGATGCGCTCCTTGTTCCGCACCGGCGTCGGCTCGAGCACCGCACCCGCCGCCCCGGCGTACACCACGATGCCGACCGTATCCGTGGGTTTGAGGCTATCGAGCAGCATCTCCATGGAGCGCACGACCAGCGGCAGCTTGTTAGCGGCGTTCATCGAGCCGCTCACGTCGAGCAGCAGTACGAGATTGGCGTCCGGCGCGTCTTCGCGATCCAGCTCGTAACCCTTGATCCCGATGTGCACGAGCTTCCTGCCCTTTCCCCAGGGCGAATCGCTGACCACCACCGTGGGCTCGAACGGCGTCTTGCGCGACTCTGCGGCGGGCCAGGCGTAGTCGAAGTAGTTGATCATCTCCTCGACGCGCACGGCGTCCTTCTGCGGCAGGACGCCGCGATCGAGCTGCGCGCGCACGAAGCTGTACGACGCCGTGTCCACGTCGGCGGAGAACGTCGATACCGGATTGTCGGCAACGCGCTGGATGGGATTGGTATCGAAGTGCTCGAACGCGTCGCGGCCCTCATCTTCCATGCCGGGAGCGGACGGTGGCGGCGGCGCGGGATGGTAGATGCCGTCCGCGCCGTTGAGCTTCATCACGGCGCGAGGCGCCATCTGCAACGGCGCGTCGGTGCGAGCGTTGCCCGCAACCCGTCCGCCCTCGGCGCTCAGCACTTCCCGCTTCACTTCCTGCGAGGCGTTCGAGGATAGGCGATGGCCCTGGACCACCACTTCCTCGGGCGCGGCGCTGGCCGGCGCCGCCATCATCGGCATGTCGATGGCCGGCTCAGGACTGATGTAAGCCTGCGCGGTGGCTTCATCCACTTGCTGCTGGCGCAGGGCGGCGTCCGCGTAGGCCTGCTGCTCGGCCAGTCGTTGCGAGGCCGACGCCGTGGCACGGGGATCGAAGCTCGAAGCGACATCCGTGCTCACCGCATCCGGATCCCGAGCCGCGCCCGCGCCCGCGCCCGCATCCACCGGCGGTTGACTTGAGGCCGTCTCGGGCGCCTGGAACTCCGGCTGGGCGAGGTCGGCGGCATGACGATCCAGATTGGGCAGCACCGTCGCCAGGCCGATCGCCAGCACGCCCACGCCGGCAGCGCCGGCCAACAATCCACGATTCGCGAACCAGTTCATCGAAGTGCTCCCGTGAGAGGTGTCACGGGAGAGACGCAGCTTCGCGAGCAAAGCTTGGAGAAAGTGGTTAGACGCGGGTCTGGCCGCAGCGGATTCTTCGGCCGCTCCGGCCGCGTTCACGCGCGCGAACTCCTCGATCGCCGCTCGCTTGGCGCGCAGCCGCGCCTGCGGATCCGGCGCCGGCGCGCGCAACTTCTTCAACGCGCTGTCGATGGGCTCGTTCATGCCTGCGCTTCCTGCTTGCTCATGTGCTTGCGGATCATGTGCAGCCGCCAGGAGATCGTGGACTCGGACACGCCGAGCACGGCGCCCGCCTCCGCATGGCTCAGGCCCTCGCCGTGCACCAGCAAAGCGGTCTCCTTCATTCCTTCGCCGAGGTGGTCGAGTTGCGCCAGCAATTGCATGAGGTAGATGGACTCCTCCGCGGGATTCGAACCGGCAGCGGCGATGTCATCGGGAATCTCGTCATGATCATGCCGCTGCTGCGAGCGCTGCCAGTCCTGCGCGCAGCTGATGACCAGCCGGTACAGCCAGCTCGTGAACGCGGCCTGGAAGCGGTACTGCGCCAGGCTGCTCGCGAGCTTGATGCAGGCGAGCTGCGCGATGTCCTCGGCATTGGCCGCATGCCCGCACCACTTCCACGCGAAGCGGTGGATGGTGTCGTAGTGCAGATCCAATAGTTCGGCGAAGGACGTCGAGTCCCCGCGCTGAGCCCGCCGAATGAGTGCCTCGTCGTCCATTCCCGCCCGCTTGCTGCTGTCGGTCATTGGACGGAGGAACGCGTGAAAACCTTGGAAAGGTTCAGGGGTTCGATTTACGTCAAGAAGGCGGCAGGCACCTTGGATGCCGCGCCCGGCACTTCGCGCACCAGCCGGGGCACCAGGTAGCCCGAAAGACGCTTTTCGAGCGCGGCGATGAGCGCGCGGCCCTCGTCGTCACCGACGTCGAAGTGCGCCGTGCCGCGGACCTTGTCGGTGAGATGCAGGTAGTACGGCGTGATGCCGGCGTCGAACAGGAGGCGCGAGAGCTCAGCCAGCGTCTCCACGTCGTCATTCACGCCGCGCAGCAGCACCGATTGGTTGAGCAGCGTCACGCCCGCGGCGCGAAGCCGCCCCATGGCATCGCGGACCTCGCCGTCGATTTCATTGCCGTGATTGATGTGCACCACGAACACGGTGGGCAGGCGCACGCCGCGCAGCCAGGCGACGAGGCCGTCGTCCACGCGCGAGGGCAGCACCACGGGCTGGCGCGTATGCACGCGCAGACGACGCACGTGCGGGATCTGCTGGATCGCGTCCGTCAGCGATGCGAGCCGCGCATCGCTGAGCGCCAACGGATCGCCGCCGCTCAGGATGACTTCTTCGATGGAGGCATCCGCCGCGATCGCGGCCAGTGCCGCGCTCCACCGGCCGGCGCCGTCTTCTTCCGACTGTGCCGAATACGGGAACTCGCGGCGAAAGCAGTAGCGGCAATGGATCGCGCAGGCGGCCGTGGTGATCAACAGCGCGCGGCCGGTGTACTTCTGCAGCAGGTTCGGGGCGCGCCGCGCCGCGGCCTCCTCGAGCGGATCGCCGACGTATCCTTCGGTCTCGCTCAGCTCTTCACCCAGCGGCAACACCTGCCGCAGCAGCGGGTCCCGCGCATCCCCGCGGCGGATGCGCGCGAGGTAGCTGGGCGTCACGCGCAGGCCGAACAACTTCGACGCCGCGCGTGCGTCACCGAGCAGCGCCGGATCGAGATCCAGCGCCTGAAGCAGCACTTCGGGCTTGGTGATGGAACGGGAGAGTTCCCGTTGCCAGGCGGCGGCGGTCACTGCGCTCCCATCTATTGAGGGTCGAGCTGCTTGATCTCGATGTTCCGGAACCAGATGGGCTGGCTCTCGGCCTGCAGCGCAATGTGCCCGAACGAAAGCTGCAGCGGCGCGCCGGCGGCGAGCAGCCGCCTGGCATCCTCATCCGTGGGATCGAGCTGCGGACGCTGATATCGCAACACTTCCGCGCCATCGATCCGATGGATGATCTCGCGGTTCCCGTGGACCTCGACTTCCACCTTCACCCACTGGTCCAGTGGATAGAGCTTCGACTTCGAATCGATGATGTGATCGGTGACGAGTCTGCCGCCGATCTCGAGGTTCGTGCCCGGCGACACGGCGTTGCCGGTCTGCGTGCCGGCCGTGGCCTTCTCCGCGAGGAACTGCACCTCCATGCTCACGGGAAAACCCTGGTCCAGCCGCACGCTCAGCGGCGACTGCGAATGCACCATGACCCCGCTGTTGAGCTTGCCCCAGTGAGGCGCGTCGTCGAGCGCCTTGCCCGTGATGAGGTATTCGAGGCGCAGGATGTAGTTAGAGTAGGCCTGGTTGGTGTACAGGTGCCCGAACTGCATGTCGAACTTGCCGTACTTGTCGTAGTGGACCTTGAGGATGCCGTCCTCGACACGGAAGGTATCCGCATGGTTCTCGCCCAGGGGCCGCTTGGCGATCTTGATGGTCCAGCCGGAGAGGTCCTTGCCGTTGAACAGGGGCTTCCAGCCGTCATCGGCCGCGGAGGCGGCGAGAGGCAGCAGCAAGGCCGCGAGCAGGGCACAGCTTTTGTCGAATGCGCGGAACATGGTCAACCCCCGTTTTCTGGGCCGCGAGTCTACCGGCGGCCCGCCTGTCGCGCCCGTTTCTCATGCCTCGGCGCGCGGGTTGCCGGCCAGGCCGATCCGGCCTAAGGTGCGGCTGTGAAATTCCGCCGAGTCACCTGGATCTTCGCCCTGCTGGCCGTGCTGCTGAACCTCGGCAGCCCCATGGCGTGGGCGCAGTCCGCGGTACCGGATCCCGCCGACTGCCATGGCCATGCCATGAGCTCCGCGGAAGAACCGGCTCCCGCCCCGGACTCCATGCCCTGTTGTGAGGACGGCGCCTGCCACTGTGTCGCGCCGGCGTTGAACGCCAGCGCGGCGCTGACACCTGCGCAGCCGACGAACCCGGCGTTCATCGCACCTTCCGATACCTCGGCGCTTCCCGCGCACCCCCTCGACGACAGTCTCCGGCCTCCCATCCGCTGACTCACGCGCGATGGACGTCATGGCGGGCGCAATCCTGCCAGCGTGTATTCCTGTCGGAGAGTCTCATGCGAATTTCTTTCTTCTTGGCGCTGGCCGTGGCCGGCGCGATATCCCTTGCTGGTTGCACGAGCGCGCCACGTGATCGCGGCGCGGCCGAAGTCGACGCGCTGCTGAAGTCGCGAGGCACGCCGGCGCCGTCGTGGCCCTTGGAGAAAGCACCGGCTCAGGTGGAAAAGGCCTTCAAGGGCCAGGTCCTTTCATTGCGGCAGGCGGTCGAACTGGCGTTCACCCGCAGCCCCACGATCCGCGAGCAATACGCAGAACTGGGCCTCGCGTCCTCGGAGTTGTCCGATGCGGGCAAACTACCCAGCCTGGGACTCGAGTATTCACGCCTCGCGTTCCGCGACAGCCACACCCAGCTCACGCGCGGCCTGTCGCTGGCGCTCGCCGATGTGATACTGCTGCCCAGCCGCGCACGCATCGCCGGGGAGAACTTCGCCAGCGCGCGTGAGCGCGTCGCCGCGGCCCTGGGCAAACTCGAAGCGGACGTCGAGACCGCGTGGTTCGAATACGCAGCGGCGCTGCAAACCGCCGACGTCCAGGCGCGCGCCGCGCGCACCGCGCGAGTCTCGGCCGAATACGCACGCAGCCTGCATGCCGCCGGGAATCTGCCCGCGCGAGCGCTCGCGCAGGAATCGGCGGCGGCCAGCGCGGCGGAAATCACCTACGCCCGCGCTCGAGCCTCCGCGGTGGAGGCGCGCGCGCACTTCGCCACGCTCGTCGGGCTCTCCGTCCGCGACGACTGGCAAGTGCCCGCCCAACTACCGGCGCTGCCGCATCACGATGACACTCCCGAAGGCCTGCTCGACGCCGCGCGGGAGTCGCGGCTCGACCTGGCAGCCGCGCGCCGGGAAGCGGACACGACGCAGCGGGCCTGGCGCAACGCGCGCAACTGGCGCTGGCTGGGTGAATTCGAAGCGGGGTACGAATGGGAGCGCGATCATCGTGAATCGCTGCGAGGCCCCACTTTCCGGTTCAACCTGCCGCTGTTCCACTGGAATCGCGGCGGTGTGCTGCGCGCCCGTTCCGCGCTGGAATCGGCACGCGCGCGTCTCGATTCGCTCGAGCTCGACGCCGCCAACGAAATCGCCGCGAGCCTCGACCGGCTGGCGACCACGCGGCAAATCGCGGAGATCTATCGCGACACGCTGCTGCCGCAGCGGGAGGCCGTGAGCGCCCGCACGCAGGAAGAGGTCAACTTCATGCTCGTGGGCGCGTTCGAGGCACTGGCCGCGCGTCGCGAGCAGTTCTCCGCGTACGAGGAATATGTGGCCGCGGTCCGCGAGTACTGGCTCGCGCGCGTCGCGCTCCGGCGCGCCAGCGGCGGCGCGCTCGCGCCTGTCGACACCCCCGATTCACTGCAGCTCGAGCCCACTGCGGCCGGCCCGCACTCCCATCATGGAGCCCATCGATGAAACTCTCCCGACGCAATCTGCTCGTGGCCGCGAGCACCGCGGCCGCCGCACCCCTGGCCGCGCAGACCGCCGCGCCCGAAAACGACCGCCCCCGCTCGTCGACACCGCGGCGCTATCGCCCCGTGCGCACACTCAACGGCTGGACGCTGCCTCACAAACTCGTGAACGGCGTGAAGGAATTCCACCTCGTCGCCGAGGAGTTCGAGCACGAATTCGCGCCGGGCTCGCGCGCGAAGGTCTGGGGTTACAACGGCTCCACGCCGGGTCCCACCATCGAGGTGGTGGAAGGCGACCGCGTGCGGCTGCTCGTCACCAACCGGTTGCGCGAACACACCACCATCCACTGGCATGGACTGATCCTGCCGAGCGGCATGGACGGCGTCGGCGGGCTCAGCCAGCCTTCGATCCAGCCCGGCGAAACCTTCGCCTACGAATTCACGATCAGACAACACGGCACGCACATGTACCACCCGCATGCCGACGAGATGGTGCAGATGGCGATGGGCATGATGGGCATGTTCATCATCCATCCACGCGAGGGCGAGATCGTGCCCGTGGATCGGGATTACTGCTTCATCCTGCACAACTGGGCGATGCACCCGGGCACTTACCGTCCCGATCCCATGGTCATGCAGGACTTCGACCTGTGGACCTTCAACAGCAAGGTGTTCCCCGCCATCGACCCGCTCGTCGCGCGCACGGGAGAACGTGTGCGCGTACGCGTGGGCAATCTCTCGATGTGGAATCACCCCATCCACATGCATGGCGTCGAATACCTCGTCACCGGTTCCGACGGTGGCCGCTGGCCGCGTTCGCAGTGGCGCCGGGAAGTCACCGAGATCGTGGGCGTCGGGCAGGCGCGTGACATCGAATTCACGGCCGTGCCCGGCGACTGGGCCCTGCATTGCCACATGGCGCATCACACGATGAATGCCATGGGCCACGACCTGCCTAACAACATCGGCGTCGACCAGTCCGGGATCGCCGAGGAGATGCGCGCCGCGTTGCCCGGCTACATGCCGATGGGCCGCGAGGGCATGGCGGAGCACCAGGTGCACGTCGATGCGGGCCACATGAAAGGCCCGGAGAACACCCTGCCGATGATGATGGGCAAAGGTCCGTTCGGAAATCTCGAGATGGGCGGCATGTTCACGCTGATCAAGGTGCGCGACGACATCGCGCCCGGAGATTTCCGCGATCCGGGCTGGTATCGCAATCCGCCCGGCACCGTGGCGCGCCGCGTGAGCAGCGATCCGGATTTCGGCGACCCGATCCGCGCGCCGGCGCTGGCGCCGCGCGGCGACAGTTGACGTAATCGAAGGTTGTTAGGTCGCAAACGCTGGCTCGTACGCTGTCTCGAACCAGACACCGAGCCAGCGTGCGAGCCAAGCGGACAATCAGCGAAGCCAAATCGCAGGGATTTTCATGCGATCGGCACATTCCCCCATTGACAGCGCTCCCACGCGGAGCGCATTTTTCACGCGCTCACAGGGGGACCTCGTCTGGCAATGGTTGGCGTCGGGACTGCGCCAACATTTCATGGATTGATTCGTTTGATGCAAGGACGCATCGCTGGATCTTCTTTTCTTTGCGCTCCTCATCCGACTCAACCATTGCTGGCGAGGCATTGTTCCAGTCGCTTGAGGAGAAGCAATCATGGATCGATTCTCGCCCCGTCCGCGGCAGGTATTGCCGTGGGCGATTTCCACCGCTGCATTGATGTTGTTAGGAGCTGCACCGCCCGCGGCCGCACAGTCGCCGGCTTGCAGCGTCGCCTATACCTGGCCCACCTGGACGGGAGGCAACGGGTTCGGCGCTGAACTGCGCATCACCAACAACGGCCCCGCGATCAACAATGGCTGGTCGCTGGTGTTCAACATGCCGAACGGGCAACGCGTCCAGAACGGCTGGCCCGTCAACGTGACCCAGCCCGCCAACAGTGCCACGGTCACCGTGGCGAGCAATGCTCAATGGAACCAGAGCATTGCGAGCGGTGGCACGTTCACCGTGGGATTCAACGGCACGACCGGCGGCAGCGGCAACAACGCGCCCTCGTCGTTCGCTCTCAATGGCACCACCTGCGGCGGCCCTGTGACGAACACGCCGCCCTCGGTCACGTTGACGGCGCCGTCCAGCGCACAGGTCTTCCCCGCCGGCACCACCAGCGTCACGCTGAGCGCCAACGCCACGGACAACGTGAGCGTGCAGCGCGTGGAATTCCGCCTCAACGGCAATCTCGTGAACACGGATACCCAATCTGCGTACAGCTATACCGCCACGGGCCTTGCCGCGGGTAGTTACACGTGGTCCGCCACCGCCTACGACGCGGGCAATCCCGTGTTGAGCACGGTGGCTTCGGGCACGTTCACGATCCAGGGCACGAGCAACAACACGCCGCCCACGGTGAGCTTCACCGCGCCGACCAACAACCAGGTCTTCCCCGCCGGCACGACCAGCGTGGGCCTGCAGGCCAACGCCACGGACAACGTGAGCGTGCAGCGCGTGGAGTTCCGCGTGAATGGCACGCTGGTGAATACCGATACCCAGTCTCCCTATGCC
>JBKPPO010000216.1:0-2928 GCA_046733635.1 Pseudomonadota bacterium
GGATCATCCTTGTCTGCCGGCGCGGCCCAGGTGTCCGTCGTGTAAGCATTGGCATGCGATGCGGGCGCCCCGCGCAGCCGCGCGATTCCCTCCGCGTCGGACTCCGTCCCGCGAGATGCCCACCACAGGACGGCGCCGAACGTCAGCGCTGCCCCAAGGCCCAAGCCACGTACACCAAACATCCGCATGCCCTTCGGAAAGGCCGGGGGTGCGCGCCCCCGGCGATTCCTTCAGCTTCCAGTCATCAGTAGTTCGAGTTGCCCGAACCCGTGCAGCTCTGCCAGCTGCCGATACACAGCGAGCCTGAGTTGCGCAGGCGGCTGTTCGTCAGCCTGGCCACGCTGCTCGAGCTGTCCGTGCGGAACACGCCTTCCTTGAGGTTGGAGAGCTGGCAACGGTCGATGTTGACGGTGATCTTGAAGCTCGTGCCGCCGTTCTGACGGATGACCTTCGCGACGTTGTCGACGATGCAGTTCGAGATGTTCACCGTCGAGGCGGCGTTGATCTGGCCGAACTTGTCTTCGCCGTTGTAGCCCGACACACCCGAGATGTTCACCGTTCCGGAGGACTTCACGGTGAACGCATCTTCACCGATGTTGGTCCAGCGGAAGTTCTGCAGGTTGCCGCCGTTGTAGAAGTGCACACCGTCCACGCCGTTGTTGCCGAGGATGGCGTTACGCAGCGTGGCGCCGTTCTCCACGCGGAACGCGGGATCCTGGCCTTCGGACTGGCTGCCGTCACCCAGGTCGCCGCTCGGGTTGAAGGTCTTGCAGCCGCCATCGTAGGTGCCGCTCGTCACGCGAACCGTCGACGAAATCGACTGGCTGCCCGACGACGAACACGTGGCGCCCGTGATGCCGCCGCCGCCGCTGCTCGAGGAAGAGCTGCTGCTCGACGACGAGCTCGAGGAAGAGCTGCTGGACGAGGAAGAGCTGCTCGACGACGAGCTCGAGCTGGAAGAGCCCGAGTTCGAGTAGGAGCAGTAGCGCGGGCTACCGACGCTGGTGGATGGGAAAAGGGAAGCCGAGCAGGTGATCGGTCCGGTCAGCGTCGCGTAAACGAACGAACCGGATTTGCCGTAGGCAACCGAACGGGTTCCCGAGAAAGAACAGGTTTGGCCGTCCTTGGCACACTTGGTGTATCCCGACGGGTAGTCGGTAGCGGCATTCGCTGCACCCGCTGCGGCAAGTAGAGCTCCCCCGATCAATACTTTTCGAAACGTAGTCATCACGCCTCCAATGGTCTTGAGTTGTCATCTCCATCGGTGCGAGCGGTGCGTTCACCTTCACGCCTGGAACTGGACATCGCTCGTACCTTCGCGCGATATGACAAATCACGCACCACCTCCGGGCAGTCCGCGACTCGTCCCCCTGTTTTTGCATCACCCCCGGGCACGCGCCCGTGACCTGATGCCTCGATGCCGGTTCGCCGAATCCCTGGACCTGTGATGAGGCCGGCATCGATGGCGGCGCACGGTAAGCCCGGAATTTTTCGCTTGTCAAACTTTTTCGTTGTCCGCGGACATGTCTCGCGCACGCAAAGATTGTCCCGTAGACCGGCTGTTTCTTGTCACCGGTGGACAAGCTGTTTCTCTGCGCTTATTTGCATTTTTCAGGTGTGCGCATGGCTCTCTTGGACACGTTTTCTGACACCGGTAACCACTTCTCCTCGACATCCGGGCAGAGCGCTGATCACGGTCACGCTCGGAGCCGCTTTATTTCTCGCGTTTCAGCGAACGCGAGCGGTGCGGAAGTTAGTCGCTCCGCTTTCGGGACGTCTCCGAGGAAATGGCGACGGATTGCTCCATCACGGTGCCGACGCCGGGAGAAAGTTCATCCCATGCATTGTCCCCGTGCGGCCAAACTCTCCGGCTGCGGCGGCGATCGGTCACGCGAGCAACGGATTCGATGGACAAGGATCATTCACGCGACAGTCTCCTCGATGTCACCGAGGGAGTATCTCGGCGCGCTCGATCGCACCTTCATGCCGCATTCATTGCTGCAAGTGACCGCTAACAGCAGAAGTCCGGGCAGTAGGAATGCGCCGACTTCGGCGCCTCGACGAGGACTCACCTTCCCTTAGAATCGCCGCCTCACCCCGGGGGACTCATGTTCGTGTGGCGACCGATTTTCGTCTTGTTAGGCCTGTCAGCGATGACGTCTCCCGCCCTCGCCGCCCCGCAGAAGGCGACTTTCAATACCGACGTAGCCACCGTCACATGGCCGCTGACCCAGCTCGACGCGGCCTTGCCCTCGGACTGGAGCGACGCCGAATTCCTCGTGGTGGAGTTCCGCTCGTCTGCGAGTCAGCGATTCGAACTGGGCCTCGTGAGTGACGAAGGCAATGTATCGAAGCGCATTCATCCATTCGCCAATGTCTGGGTGCGCGCCTCCATACCGCTGCGGTTCTACCGCCAGGGCCTGGGCGATGCGGACGAACTGGCCTCCACCGTGAACCAGCCTCGGGCGGCTTACTGGATCAACGTCGAGGCCGGCGGTCACGCACCCATCAAGACCGTGCGCGCCATGACGGTCACCATGAGATATCCGGCGCGCGCGACCACGGTCGAGGTCCGCAAGGTGAATCTCGCGAAGACCGACCCTGGAGACGCGGTGCTCGATGGCGGCACTCCACTGATCGACGACTTCGGGCAGTACCGCCATGCCGATTGGACGGGCAAAGCCACCTCGCTTGCGAACCTCAAGAAGGAATGGGCTCAGGAGAGCCGCATGCTCGTGCCCACGAAGGTCACCGTGCCACCCTGCCGCTACGGCGGTTTCGCGGGCTCCAGGCGCAAGGCGACGGGCTTCTTCCGGGTGGAGCAGATCGAAGGCCGCTGGTGGTTCGTGGACCCGGAAGGCTGCCGCTTCTGGTCGGCGGGCGTGAATGGCGCGGGTGGTGAGCCGCCGCGCACGCAGATCCTGGGAC
>JBKPPO010000217.1:0-5717 GCA_046733635.1 Pseudomonadota bacterium
AGTGAAACCTGCATAACTTTTCCTTCATCTTTACGTTTACACCGGCGAATGGTGCGAAAGGAGAGACTCGAACTCTCACGGGTTGCCCCGCTGGAACCTAAATCCAGTGCGTCTACCAGTTCCGCCACTTTCGCCCGGGCTTCGAGCCACGGCCCGCGCGGGGGGCGCGGATTATAGCGTCGCGCACGGCGGCGGCGCGATTTTCGGGATTTGGCTATGCTTCGGCCGCCTCAGGGACAGGGGGACATAAGATGGGTCAGATCGGGAATCTCCTCGTGGTGGGCCTGCTCACCATCGGCTCCGGGCTCCTGGACGCGCGGGGATTCGTCTTCGCGTCGCGCGCCTGGCCGGGCGGGCAACTGGACCCCAAGATGGGCTTCCTTTCCTTGGCCTCGTTCGCGGGCGGCCTCACCTGTTACATCGTCGCGGTCAAATTCATGCAGAACGCGGGGATACAGGGCGTCGCGATCCAGAGTGGCATCTGGTTCGTGATCACCGCGGTGGGTATCGCCGTCATGGATGGAACGCTGGTCCACTGGAGCCGCACGCAACAGGTGGTCGGCGTGGCCGTCGCCGTGGCATTGTGCTGGCTCATCTCCACCACCCGAGCCGCCGAAGGCGGTTGATACAGAACATGGACCCGCGACTCATCGACCTGCTGGCCTGCCCCGTTTCCAAGGCCCCCGTGTACTTCGCCGAAAGCCGCCAGCTGATCGTCTGCCCGACGAGCAAGCTCGCTTACCCCATCAAGGACGGCATCGCGGCCATGTTGCCGGAAGACGCGATCAGGCTCGAAGACAACGACCCCCTGCTCAGCCGCAACGCCTAGTGGCCAGGGACAGATTTACAGATCTGTCCCCTCCTTGCTGCCCGGGACGGACTGCGAATCTGCCCCTCCCGACCCTCCTGGCGGCCGTTCAGACCGGCGTGGTTCCCTGCTCGTCGTAGAACTTGAGCAGCTTGCGCTCCACGCGGTCGAAGTTCTGGAATCTCGCGAGCTTGCGCAGGTCGCGCGATTCGCGCCCTAACAACCCCAGCTTGAGCGCCAGCCCGATGAGCGGATTCTGCGGGCGTTCGGTGAACGGGATCTGGTTGAAATCGAATATCTTCGGGCCGCCCGCCTTGCGGTCCACCATCACGTTCATCGCGTGCAGGTCGATGTCGTAGAGCCTCGCTTCATGGCTCAATGAGACCAACTCCGCCAGATCCTCCATGAAGCGCGGCGAGATGAACGTGGCGTGTTCACGCTGCGCGAAGTAGTACACCTCTCCGTCCAGGCATTCCTGCAAGGACATCTGGAAGCCGGGTTCCACGACGAATCCCAGCGGCTCGGCGACATACTTGGCCATGCCGCGGGCGTCGAAGAACGCCTTGTTGCGCCGGTATTCGAACTCCGCCAGTGGCAGCGCATGTTTACGCGCATGGCGCGCAATCGCCGCCGGCTTGTAGACCTTGAGTCCGACGTCACGCCCGCGCCACTTCGCACGGTAGACCACCGAACGTTTCCCTTCGCCCAATTTGTCGGTGACTTCCAGGTCCGCATATTGCGTGTCCTTGAGCTTCACCTTGAGGCTCTCGGGATCGGTGTGGCCAGACTCGGCCAGTACCACCCATTTGTCCGAGAGTCCGCGCCGCACCGGGATGATCCGATGCACACGCAGGCCCGCGTCTTCGAACTCGGACGTCATGCTCTTCACCGAGACGCGCTCGAAAGGACGCTTCGTGAGCCCGAGCATGCGCGACAGCTTCCAGACGCCGTAGCGCACCGAATACTTGTGGCGATAGTCGGCGATGATCCAGCGCCGAGAGACGCGGCCGAACTCGCGCAGCATCCGGCGCCGGGTCTCGGGGTCCACGTGGAACAGGAAGCGGATGCTCATGAGGCAATCCACCGACTTGGCCGCAAAGGGCAGCGCTTCAGCGTCGGCGCGCACGTAGCCGCGGATGTTCGCGTGCTGCACGGACGGTAGTTTGGCCGCCTGCTGCATCATTTCGATGGAGATGTCGCTGCCCACCACTTCGTATCCCGCACGGGCGAGATGGCCGGTGAAGCGGCCGGTGCCGCAAGGCAGGTCGACGACGGTCTTGACGCCTTCGGTCAGCGCCAACGCTTTCTGGATCGCCGCCCACTTGCGCGCATTGCGGCGCTGGCGCTTCGGAGTCCGGAAGCGGTGCTCGTCGTAGTCCGCCGCCACTTCCGAGTTCTGATAGAACTGCTTTTTGTATTCGTAGCCGTGTTGCTTGGGCTTCGAGGGGTCGTCGCGCGAGGGTTGTTTGGCCATGGCGCGCAATTTAACCGGTGTACGGGTCCGTCTCCACGAGGCGCCGCATCGCGAGCCCGGGACGAGTGAGGAAGTTGGTTGCCTGTGGCGATTTCCCCTCGAGACCGAGGGGAAATTGGTGGGCCGTGTAGGGGTCGAACCTACGACCTACTGATTAAGAGTCAGCTGCTCTACCAACTGAGCTAACGGCCCGTATTTCGGGGCGCGCACTCTACCAAAATTCTGCGGCGTGGCAACGAGCACGTCCGCTGCGCATATATAAGTACGCGCGGGGTCTGGCGCGTTTCGATCAATTACGATAAAAAGCGATCAATCTCGCTCGCTGGCGGGAACCGAGGGGAAATATGGGAGAGGTGCAAAGCAGGCCGTCGCGGCCCGGCCGCGGGTCGCGCGCCGGCCAGTGGCTTTGTGCCCTGCTCCTGACACCCCTGTGCGCGGGATCGGACCAGATCCGGCAATTCGACTTCACGCGCGGCGGCAATGCCGCGGATCGCCCGACCTACGACCCCATCCGAGGCTTCGGCTTCGAGCCGGGCAAACCGACCCGGTTTTCGGTGGCGGCTGGCGAAGGCAACTACCGCGTCACCGCTCGCTTCGCGCGATCGCGGAGGGGCGCGCCGTTCACGATCCACGCCGAGCAACGACGTCTCATGGCGGACGAGAAAACTTCGGCGCGGCTGCGCGAGAAAACTTTCGTCGTCAATGTGCGCGGGCCTGAACTACCTGCGCTGCCCGCAAATGCCACCGGTAGCACGCGCGTGCGGCTCAAGCCGCGTGAAGTGGGCAGCGCCACCTGGGACGACAAGCTGACACTGGAGTTCTCCCATTCACCCGAGATCCAGTCCCTGCTCGTGGAACGGGTCGAGGTGCCCACGCTGTACCTCGCGGGCGATTCGACGGTGACGGATCAGAGCGATGCCCCGAGCGGTAGTTGGGGACAATTCATCACGCAGCATTTCGATGACCGCATCGCCGTTTCGAATCATGCCGAATCCGGCGAATCGCTGAAGTCGTTCGTCACCGAGGGGCGGCTCGACAAACTGCTGTCGAACCTGCGCGCGGGCGACTGGGTGATGATCCAGTTCGGCCACAACGATCAGAAGGCGCAGTGGCCGCAGACCTACGCCGAAGCCTCGACTACCTACCGGGACTGGCTTCGCACCTATGTGGCCGAGGTGCGCCGCCGCGGCGCCACTCCGCTGCTGGTGACCTCGCCGGAGCGCCGCAACTTCGATCAGCAAGGACATATCAGGCCCACGCTCTCCGAATACGCAGAGGCCATGCGCGCGGTGGCGCGCGAACGCAATGTGGCATTGCTCGATCTCCATACCGCCAGCATCCGGCTCTACGAAGCCCTGGGACCCGCGGTGGCGCCCAGCGCGTTCGCGGACGGTGGCGAAGACAAGACGCATCACAACGAATACGGCGCGAATCTGCTGGCGCGCGCGGTCATCGAAGCCTTGCGACGTTCGGATCTTTCGTTGACTGCCGGGCTGCAGGAGCACATCGCCGCCGACACCGGCACCTTCGATCCTTCGAATCCCCCGCTTCCGTGACGAGGCCAATGATGAATCTCCGTAATGCCCTGCTCGCCTGCCTGGCGAGCACCTTGATAGGCGCCAGCTCGCTCGCTGCGGAGCCCGTCGCGTTGACCGTGCGCACCGACAAACCGGGCGCCACGATCGATCCGGCCATCTACGGCCAATTCGCGGAGCATCTGGGCCGTCTGATTTACGAGGGCATCTGGGTGGGCGAGAACTCGCCGATTCCGAACACGCGCGGGTACCGCAACGATGTGCTCGCCGCGGTGAAGGAACTGGGCGTTCCCGTGCTGCGGTGGCCCGGCGGTTGCTTCGCCGACGAATACAACTGGCGCGAAGGCATCGGCCCGCGCGAATTGCGGCCGAAGAAGGTGAACACACACTGGGGCGGCGTGGTCGAGGACAACTCGTTCGGCACGCATGAGTTCATGGATTACGCGGAGCTCATCGGCGCCGACGCCTACGTGAATGGCAACGTGGGAACGGGCACGCCGCGCGAGATGGCGGAGTGGCTCGAATACATGACCGCCGATGGCGACTCTTCGCTGGCGCAGCTCCGGCGCAAGAACGGGCGCGACAAGCCCTGGAAGGTGAAGTACTTCGCCGTGGGCAACGAGACCTGGGGTTGCGGCGGCCAGATGCGTCCCGAGTATTACGCCGACCTTTATCGCCACTACATCACCTTTGCCAAGGCGAACCCGATGCCCATCCGCATCGCAAGCGGCGCGAACGGGAGCGGCCTGCAGTGGACCGAAGTGCTGATGCGCGAAGCCACCAAGCAGATGGATGCGATCAGCGTGCACTACTACACATTGCCGACGGGCAAGTGGGACGTGAAAGGCCGCGCCACGGGCTTCACCGAGAACGAATGGTGGGAGACGCTCGCGCGCACCTGGCGCATGGAGTGGATAGTCACCGAGCACTCCAAGATCATGGACAAGTACGACCCGGCCAAACGCGTGGGCCTGTACGTGGATGAATGGGGCACGTGGTACGACGTCGAGCCCGGCACCAACCCCGGCTTCCTCTACCAGCAGAACTCGTTGCGCGACGCCGTGGTCGCAGCCATCAACCTCAATATCTTCCACGCGCACTCGGATCGCGTGCGCATGAGCAACATCGCGCAGATGGTCAACGTGCTGCAGGCCATGATCCTCACGGACAAGGAGAAGATGCTGCTCACGCCTACCTACCACGTGTTCCACATGTACAAGCCGTTCCGAGGCGCCACCAACCTGCCCATCGAGGTGGCGGCGCCCGCGCGCATCGCCGGTGATCTCACGGTGCCGACGGTGAACGCCTCGGCTGCGCGCGACGCGCAGGGCCGCCTGCACCTGGCGCTCGTGAACCTCGACCCGCGATCCGCGGTCAACCTGCAGGTGAAGTTGCCCGGCGTCGCGCCGAAGAAGCTGAGCGGCAAGATCCTCACCGCGAGCACCACGGACGCGATCAATACCTTCGACAGGCCGGAGAACGTGAAACCTGCGGACTTCAAAGGGGTCCGCCTCCAGGAGGGCGGCGTACGTATCGAACTGCCCGCGAAGTCCATCGTCGTGCTCAGCGAGGTCAAGTGATGAACCACGCGTTCCGCATGAAGCTCAAACCCGGCAGCGTTGCCGAGTACAAGAAGCGCCACGATGAAATCTGGCCCGAACTCTCGACCTTGCTCACCGAGGCCGGCATCCACGACTACTCGATCTTTCTCGACGAGGAGACGTTGCACCTGTTCGCCGTGCTCAAGCTGCGCGAACCCAATCAGCGCGAGTCCCTGCCCCGGCATCCGCTCATGCGCAAATGGTGGGACTACATGCAGGACCTCATGTATACGCATCCCGACGGCCGGCCGGTCGAATGGCCGCTGAAGCCCGTCTTCCATCTGGAGTAATCGCCTTGC
>JBKPPO010000218.1:0-6223 GCA_046733635.1 Pseudomonadota bacterium
GTTCGCGTGGCACCTCGCGTTGTTCGGTTCGGTGGCGCTGGTGCTGGCCGCGCACGCGTTGTTCGCCAGCGCCGGCGCGGATGTGAGCGCACTGCAGAAGCCGCCCGTGGAGCTCGAGCCGCGCAGCATCTGGATGGCCGCGCTGCTGGCGCCGCTGCTCGAAACCCTGGTGCTGGGCCTGATCCTTCGCGCGATGGAGTTCGCCACGTCGCGGCGCCAGTGGCTGGCTCTGATTTCCGCGCTCGCCTGGGGCGGACTGCATGCCTGGTTCCATCCGTTGTGGTTCTTCGGGACCGTGTGGAGCTTCTACGTGTTCTCGCGCGGCTGGCTTGCATGGCGGCCGGTTTCATACAAACATGCGTTCGGCGCCGCGGCCCTGCCGCATGCGCTCGTGAACTCGTCGGCGTTGCTGATGCAGTTCTTCTCCAGAAGTTAGACTGATCCGTAGAGGTTTTCGTGCTCGATTCCAAGTTGCTGCGTTCCGATGCCCCCGGTGTCGCCGCCAATCTCGCCCGCCGCGGGTTCACGCTGGACACGGTCGCGTACGCCGCGCTCGAGGAGCAGCGCAAGAAGGCGCAGATCGAATCCGACCGCGTGCGTTCGGAGCGCAACGCCAATGCCAAGGCCGTGGGCATGGCGAAAGGCAAAAAGGAAGACGCCACGGAACTCCTGAAGCGTGGCGAACAGCTCACGCAGGAACTGGCGATCGCCGATGCCGAGATCACGCGCATCCAGGCGCAGCTCGACGCGTTCGCGCTCGGCCTGCCCAACATGCTGCACGAGTCGGTGCCCGAAGGTCGCGACGAGTCCGCGAACGTCGAAGTCCGCCGATGGGGCGAGCCGCGCAAGTTCGATTTCGCGCCCAGGGATCACGTGGAGATCGGCGAGAAGTTGGGCGGTCTCGATTTCGAAAGCGCCGCGAAGATTTCCGGAGCGCGCTTTTCGGTGATGCGCGGCGGCATCGCGCGACTGCATCGAGCGCTCGCGCAGTTCATGCTGGACCTGCACACGGGTGAACACGGTTACACCGAGGTGTATGCGCCGTACCTCGTGCAGGGTCCCGCCTTGCAGGGCACGGGGCAGCTGCCCAAATTCGAGCAGGATCTGTTCAAGGTGCAAGGCGAGCAGGGGTTCTATCTGATCCCCACGGCCGAAGTGCCGGTGACCAACCTCGTGCGCGACAGCATCATCGAGGCCAAGGATCTGCCGCAGAAGTTCGTCGCGCATACACCCTGCTTCCGTTCCGAAGCCGGCGCGGCCGGCAAGGACACGAAAGGCCTGATCCGCCAGCATCAGTTCGAGAAGGTGGAGCTGGTCCACATCGTGAAGCCCGCCGATTCGTACGCCGCGCTCGAGGATCTCACCGGCAGCGCAGAGAAGGTGCTGCAGAAGCTGGGCCTGCCGTATCGCGTGGTGGCGCTGTGCGCCGGCGACATCGGCTTCGGCAGCTCCAAGACCTATGACATCGAAGTCTGGCTGCCGGGGCAGGACAAGTACCGCGAGATCTCCTCTTGCAGCAATTGCGAAGCGTTCCAGGCGCGCCGCATGCAGGCGCGTTGGCGCAATCCCGAGACGGGCAAGCCCGAACCGCTGCATACGCTCAATGGCTCCGGCGTCGCCGTGGGCCGCGCGCTCGTGGCCGTGCTCGAGAATTATCAGAACGCCGATGGTTCGGTGACGGTGCCCGAGGCGCTGCATCGCTATATGGGGTCAGACCCCATTTCCTAGCAAATGGGGTCTGACCCCAAAACCGGAAACGGTGCCGGAGCTGGCATGGATGCACTGCAATTGTCGCGACGCATGTGGGAGTTCAACGCCTGGCTCGAAGCGCAGGAGGGTGCCGCGGCCGAGCGCGTGCGATTCGACGGGCCGCCACACGGACGCGGCTACCTGACTCTGGACGCGAGGAGCACGTCGCCCGCGGCTTCGCTCAATCGGAACAGTCTCCGCATCTGCGGAACCGAAGGGGGATTGAGCGAAGACGGTCTGCGCGAGATCGCCGCGCAGTTCCGTGAGGGCGGGATCCCTCGCTTCTTCGTGTGGGTCAGCCCCGGTCCCGGGCTCCAGAGCCTGCGCGACTGGATAGTCAGACTCGGCGGCCAGCGCGTGTCATGGACGAGATATCCCACCTTGCTACTCAGCGGCGAGTCGGCGCCCGCTCGCGTTCCCTCATTCGACATCCGCGAGGTCGGTGTCGCGGCGTTCGCGGCGGCTAAGGTCGCGCTCGGGGACTCGGCATCCGATGGCTTCACGCGGACGCTCGAGAAGCCCGGATTCCATCACTTCATCGCCTACGACGGCGCCGAGCCCATCGCGGCCGCGGCGCTCGTCAAACACGGCGATCTGGGTTATCTCACCTACGCCGGCACGGTGGCCTCTCACCGTCGTCGAGGCGCGCAGTCGGCGCTGATCGCCAGGCGCGTCGCCTTGGCGAAATCCCTGGGTTGCATGGTGATCGCCAGTCAGACGCTGACGATGCTCGAAGGCTCGTTCGCCAACCTGCAGCGCGCAGGATTTCGCGAAATCTACGAGCAGGAAGTCTTCGACATCCCGCTCCACTGACGAGCTCCGCAATCAGGCCGGCTTCGCACGCCCATGCGAGGCGCCCGCCGCACGCGCTACGCGTCTCAAGATCTCCAGCAGCCGTTCCTGCACGCTCGTGGGCCGCCAGTCGCGCCGCAAGGTGAGTCCGATGGGTCTCACCACATTGCCGGATGGGTGGGGCAGGGCCACGAGCGATCCGGCGAGCATCTCGTAATGGATCTGGTGCGCGGAAAGCAGCATCAGGCGATCACTCTCCAGCAGGAATGCGCGCGCGGCCGCGAGCGAGTTGCATTCGAGCGACGGCTGCGAGGACTCCAATCCGCGCGAGGCCAGCAACGCGTCGAAATGCGCCCGCAACGGGGAACCGCTGCGCGGCGCGATCCACTGATACTTGCGCAATGACGCGATCGTCGGCCGCCGGCCCGCGAGCGGATGGTTCGCGCGCGCGATGATCGCGAGCGGATCGTCGAACAGGTGTTCCTGCACGATCTCTCCCGACGGCGCCGGATCGCGCAATGCGCCGATCAGCACATCGGACTCGCCACTACGCAGGCCTGCGAGCAGGTTCGAATACGTCCCCTCGATGATGGTCACGCCATGCCGCGGATGCGCCTTGCTGAATTCCAGCAGCGCCGCCGGCACCAGATAACTGCGCGCCAGTGGCAGCGCGGCGATCGTCGTCCGCCCAGCCTCGTCCCCGGCCAACGCCCGGACTTCCGCATCCGCTTGCGCGAGTTCGCGGAACGCGAGACGCACGCGGAGCGCGAGCCGTTCCGCCTCGCGGGTGGGCGTGACGCCGAAACTCGTCCGTTCGAACAACGGCAGTCCCAGTGTGCGTTCGAGTTCGCGCGCGGATCGATGCACGCTCGACTGCGAAGTGCGTTGTGCGCGGGCGGCGCCGCTGAAGTTGCCGAACTCCACGACGGCGCTGAGCGCGTCGAGCTGATTCGACCGCACCAGCCGCATGAAGTCGACGCGATCGCCCGAGCCGGTGCGCGTATCGGCGAGGGCGTCGCGCAGCTGGTTCAGAGCTCGATCGATGCGCGCCAACGAGACCTGGCCCGCGGCAGTCGCGATGACGCCGTTCCGTCGCCGTGTCAGGAGCGCCGTACCGAAATGCGATTCCAGCTTCGCCACCGCCTGCGTCACCGCGGGCTGGGACATGTGCATCGCGCGCGCCGCGGCGCTCAGGCTGCCGAGACGGACGATTTCCTGGAAACACCGCAGGTGCCGGAGGTTGGGCTGCATGCGGCATCGTACCTTCTCATTTACTTATGGCTCCAGCCGTATTTTCGATTACCCCGGAACCGTCCATCGGGCGGACAATCTCAGGGCACCAGGAGGGGTTCGATGGGTACCGTGATCCGCCGCGATAAACGCGTCGACGCCAAGATCGTCGATTCCTTCAGCGTTTTCGGTGTGGCCACCGTGCACGAGGCGCAGGGCCGCACCGGACTGCTTGGTTCTTTCATGCGGCCCATCTATCCGGGCGCCAGCGTTTCGGGTTCCGCCGTCACGGTGAGCGTGGCTCCCGCCGACAACTGGATGATCCACGTGGCAGTCGAGCAATGCCGCGCCGGTGACATCCTCGTGGTGGCCCCGACGTCGCCCTGTGATTGCGGCTATTTCGGTGATCTGCTGGCTACCTCTTTGCAAGCACGCGGCGTACGCGCGCTCATCATCGAGGCAGGCGTCCGCGACGTGCGAACGCTGACGAAGATGGGGTTCCCCGTGTGGTCGAAACACATTTCGGCCCAGGGGACGGTCAAAGGAACGCTCGGCGATGTGAACCTGCCGCTGACGTGCGCCGGCGCACTGATCAACCCCGGCGACGTCATCGTCGCGGATGACGACGGCGTGTGTGTGGTCCGCCAGGACCAGGCCGAACAGGTATTGAAAGCCTGCGCGGCGCGTGAGGCCAAGGAAGAGGCCGTCCGCAAACGTCTCGCCGCCGGCGAACTCGGACTCGATATCTACCAGATGCGTGAGACGCTGGCGGCCAAGGGCCTGACCTACCGCGGCGAGGACTGAAAATGCTCACGGCGATTCCCTGCACGATCATGCGGGGCGGCACCTCCAAGGGGCTGTTCTTCCACGCCACGGATTTGCCCGCGGATCGGGAACTGCGGGATCGCGTGTTGCTGGCGGCGATGGGCTCACCGGATCTGCGGCAGATCGATGGCCTGGGAGGCGCACATCCGCTGACGAGCAAGGTCGCGATCGTCTCCCGCTCGGAGCGCGCCGACGCGCAGGTCGACTATCTATTCCTGCAGGTCTCGGTCGACAAGGCCGAGGTGTCGGACAGTCAGAACTGCGGCAACCTGCTGGCGGCCATCGGCCCCTGGGCCATCGAGAACGGGCTCGTGGCAGCGGCCGGTGAGGAGACGCCGGTGCGCATCCACATGGTCAACACCGGGAGTCTTGCGGTCGCACGCGTGGATACCCGTCACGGCGCCGTGCAATACGAAGGTTCCGCGCGCATCGATGGCGTGCCCGGCACGGCCGCGCCGATCTCACTCGAGTTCCTCGACGTTGCCGGCTCCAGTTGCGGAAGTCTCCTGCCCACGGGGAACGTCGTCGATCGACAAGGTGGCATCGACGTCACCTGTATCGACAACGGAATGCCCGTGGTCATCGTGCGCGCCACCGATGTCGGCGTGACCGGCGCGGAGACGCCAGCCCAACTCGAAGCCAATGAGTCGCTCAGACTCCGGATCGAAGAGCTGCGGCTCGCGATGGGAGGACGCATGAACCTGGGCGACGTCACGCGCAAGACCGTCCCGAAGATGTGCCTCGTCAGCGCGGCTCGGGCCGGCGGCGATATCTGCACGGCCACCTTCATTCCCCATCGTGTGCACGAGGCCATCGGCGTGCTCGGCGCCGTCAGTGTGGCCACCGCCTGCATGATCCCGGGCTCGGTAGCCCACCAGGTTGCCCGGCGACCGGCCGACGCGGGTTCGCGAATCGACGTGGAGCATCCCACCGGATTCTTCTCGGTCGACGTGAGCATCGAGGCGGGGCCCGACGGCATCGAGGTGCGGCGGTCGTCACTGCTGCGTACGGCCCGCAAGCTGATGCGAGGCGAGGTGTTCATTTCGGCATCGATCTGGAGTGGCGCGTGAATCTCGAGGTCTGTCTGCTCGGATTCGGCGAAGTCGGCCAGGCGCTGGCCGGCGAGCTTCGGACTCGTGGCGCTAATCTGAGCGCCTGGGACCTGAAATTCAGCGATCCCGAAAGCGGTCCGGCCCGTGCCGCCGCGCAGCTCGGCATCCTTGCGAAGAGTGCGCGCGACGCGGTGGCGACAGCACACGTGGTGATCAGCGCGGTGACCGCGGCGCAGATCTCGGCCGCCGCAAGCTCGGTGGCTCCCCACCTGGCCCCCCAGGCCTGGTACTTCGACCTGAATTCCACTTCGCCCGCCGCGAAAGCCACTGCAGGTGCGATCGTCGAGTCCGTCGGCGGTCGATTCGTGGAGGCGGCGATCATGTCGCCCATCGCACCTTGCGGCGCCGCGTCGCCCCTGTTGCTGGGTGGCGATCACGCCGCGGAGTTTCAGCCACTCGCGCAACAGCTGGGCTTCACGCAGACGCGGGTGATGGCCGGCAAGCTGGGCTCGGCGGCCGCCGCGAAGATGTGCCGCAGCGTGCTCGTGAAAGGCCTCGAGGCACTGGTGCTGGAA
>JBKPPO010000219.1:0-38414 GCA_046733635.1 Pseudomonadota bacterium
TTCTTCTTCGCTGGATCCTTCGCGCGGGTCTTACCGAAAGACCCCGCGTAAATCTTGCCGCGGCGCGAACGCCGGTCACCCTTACCCATTCGATTCTTCCTTGTTCTGCGCAATCCACAGCAGCGCCGCTTCGATGTCCGAGAGCTGCGCGGCGGTCATCCCCGGAATACGGCCACCGCCGGCTTCCTGCTTCACGCGCGCCAGTTCGGTCGACGAGACCGTGCTGACCCAGGTGAGCCCGCGGCGCACCTTGGAAGTGAATTTCTGGGACTTCTCTTCAGTCATGTCGACTCCTGATCAACCGGAACCTCTTCGCGGGCCGAAACATAGCGCGGCTAACGATATCGCGCCAGAACTTTCGCCAGGGCGGCGGACCCCGGCGACAGCCGGGCATGGGGGATCTGATTGAGCGGAGTAGCCGGTGTCTCATTGACATCGTGAAACTCCCGTCCTTGCGGATCGACAAACAACAGCCCTGTCAGGAATTCACCTTTTTTCAAGCGTTCCTGGATGGCCGCCATCGCCGCCTCGCGATGGGTCGGGTCGTACTTGTCGTCCAGCTTCCGGAGCAGGATGCGGCTGCCGTCGTGCAGCAACACGGGCAGCGAATCACCCGCCGGATAGTCCGCGGCGATCTCCCGCTGGAAGGGCACGAAGTCCGCATGCACGGCGGCGTCGTAGTGCTCGCGTGTGTATTGGTAACTCTTCGTCGAACCTTCGTGGTCGTTGAACGTGACGCAGGGCGAAAGCACGTCCACCAGCGCAAACCCCTTGTGGCGCATCGCGGCCTGGAGCAGCGGCACGAGCTGCGCCTTGTCGCCGGAGAAACTGCGGGCGACGAACGTGGCGCCGAGGGTCAGCGCCAGCATCACCGGATCGATCGGCGGCTGCTGATTCACCTCGCCTTTCTTGGCCTTCGTGCCCAGGTCGGCCGAGGCCGAGAACTGGCCCTTGGTGAGGCCGTACACACCGTTGTTCTCGATGATGTAAGCCATGTTGAGGTTGCGGCGGATGGCGTGGCAGAACTGGCCGAGGCCGATCGACAACGTGTCGCCGTCGCCCGAGATGCCGATGTAGGTGAGATCGCGGTTCGCGGCGTTCGCGCCCATTGCGATGGACGGCATGCGGCCATGTACGGAATTGAATCCGTGCGCACCGCTCACGAAGTAGGCCGTGGTCTTGGACGAGCAGCCGATACCCGAGAGCTTCACGAGGTTCTGCGGCTCGATGTCGAGCCCCCACGTGGCCTCGGTGATCGCGGCGGTGATGCTGTCGTGTCCGCAGCCCGCGCACAGCGTCGACAGGCCGCCCTCGTAGTCACGGCGTGTGAGTCCCAACGCGTTCTTGGGCAACGAGGGATGGCGGACCTTGGGCTTCGGCAGAAACGTCATGCGACCTCCGTGACGGCCTTGCGCTGCCGGGGCTGCACTTCCGCGAGCACGCCTTTCACGATGAACTCCGAGGAGATCGGCAGGCCGCTGTAGTGGAGCAGCGATCGGAGCTGGCTCTTCTGCACGCGCGTTTCGAGCGTCAACAATGAACGCATCTGCGCATCGCGATTCTGCTCGATCACGAAGATGAGCTTGTGCGCCTCGAGGAATCTCTCCACGTCTTCGCCGAACGGGAACGCGCGAAGGCGCAGGTAGTTGCACTCGATGCCATGGCTGCGAAGCAGGTCGCGCGCTTCCTTCACCGCGCCATCGGAACTTCCGTAAGCGACGAGCGCGATGTCGATCGCCGCGTCGTGTTCGATGACGGGCGCGGGCACGAGGCGTTTGGCCGTCGCGAACTTGCGCGTGAGGCGGTCGAGCACGATCTGGTATTCCGCGGAATCCTCGGTGTACGCGCCGTACTGCGTGTGACCCGAGCCGCGCGTGAAGAACGCGCCCTTGGGATGCACACCCGGCAGCGTGCGCCACGGAATGCCGTCGCCGTCCACGTCGAGATACCGATGGAACTTCTCCATCTTCTCGAGCTGTTCCTTCGTATAGACCTTGCCGCGATCCGGGACGTAGTCGTCATCCCATTTCAGATCGGGGCACATCCAGTCGTTCATGCCGATGTCGAGATCCGAGAGCACCATGATCGGCGTCTGCAATCGCTCGGCGAGATCGAACGCATCGCGTGCGAAGTAGAAGCACTCTTCCGGATCGCGCGGGAACAGGCAGACATGTTTGGTGTCGCCATGCGAGGCATACGCGGCTTCGAACACATCGCATTGCTGCGTGCGCGTAGGCATCCCGGTGGACGGCCCCACGCGCTGGATGTCGAACAGCACCGCCGGAACTTCGGCGTAATACGCCAGGCCCAGGAACTCGTTCATGAGCGAGACGCCGGGACCACTGGTCGCCGTGAATGCGCGCGCGCCATTCCAGTTGGCGCCCAGCACCATGCCGATGGCCGCGAGTTCGTCTTCGGCCTGGATGAACGCGAAATTCTTCCGGCCCGTCTCCGGGTCCACGCGCAGCTTGTCCGCGAAACTCTTGTACGCGTCCATGAGCGACGTCGATGGCGTGATCGGATACCACGCACCCACCGTTGCGCCCGCGAACACGCAGCCGAGGCCGGCCGCCGTGTTGCCGTCGATCATGATGTGGCCGCGAGTCTTGCCACCGTTCTCGAGCGCCGCCACCTTGATCGCCAGCGGACAGGGAAGGTTCGCCTTCGCGTAGTCGTAACCGAGCTGGATGGCCTTCATGTTCGAGTCCACGAGCTGCGGTTTCTTCGCGTAGGTCTCCGCCAGGAGCGCGCGGATCTGCTCCACGTCGAGATCCAGCAACGCCGCGAGCACACCCGCGTAACAGATGTTCTTCATGAGGATGCGCGTGCGCACGCCATTGAAGTTCTCGTTGCAGAGCTTCGCGAGCGGCACGCCCATCACCGTGATGTCGTCGCGCGCGAGCAGCGCCGGCCGGGGCCACGTGCTGTCGTAGAGGAGATAGCCGCCGCTCGACACCTCGCGCACGTCGCGCGCATAGGTCTCCGCGTTCATCGCCACCATCACGTCTATCTTCCCGGATCGCGCGACGTACCCATCCCTGGACACGCGAATCTCGTACCAGGTAGGCAGGCCCTGGATGTTCGACGGGAAGTAGTTCTTCCCCATCACGGGGATGCCGCTGCGGAAGATGGATTTCATGAGCAGCGTGTTCGCGCTGGCGCTGCCCGTGCCGTTCACCGTCGCGATCTTGATCGCGAAATCGTTGGTTCTGTCCATGGTCGCCTACGCGGACTTCGGCATCTTCGATGCGCTGGCCGCGGCTTCATCCTCGGCATGCGGCCATTTCACGTAGGACTTCTGCATGTCCCAGGCCGCGGTGGGGCAACGTTCCGCGCAGAGGCCGCAATGAACGCAGATGTCCTCGTCTTTGACCATGACGCGCCCCGTGTGTTTCAGCGGGGACGATACGTACAAGGCCTGAGTGACATTCTTCGCGGGCGCCTTGAGGCGCGTGCGCAGATCGGCTTCTTCGCCGTTGTGCGTGATGGTGAGGCAGTCCACGGGGCAGATGTCGATGCAGGCGTCGCACTCGATGCACAGCTTGGTCTCGAACACCGTCTGCACGTCGCAGTTGAGGCAACGCTGCACCTCTTTCTCTATCTGCTCCGCGGTGAAACCCAGTTCCACTTCGATGTTGAGCTTCTTGAACCGCTCCTTGAGCGAGACGTGCGGCATGAGCCGCCGCTCGGCCGGGTTGTAGTCGTTCGCGTAGGCCCACTCGTGCATGCCCATCTTGCGCGACTGCAGGTTCACGCCCGGTGGCAGGCGTTCCGCCGTGCTCTTCCCCTGGCAGTGGTTGTGGATGGACACGGCCGCCTGGTGTCCGTGTTCCACGGCCCAGATGATGTTCTTGGGACCGAACGCGGCGTCGCCGCCGAAGAACACACCAGCGCGGGAGGACTCGAAAGTCTTCGTGTCGACTTTCGGCACATCCCACTTGTCGAACTCGATGCCGAGATCGCGCTCGATCCAGGGGAAGGCGTTCTCCTGGCCGATGGCGAGGATGACGTCATCGGCCTCCAGGAATTCCTCCCCGGTGATGCGCTCCGCCGTGATGCGGCCGTTCGCGTCGAAGTCGTACTCCATCACATCGAAGGTCATACCCTTCAACTTGCCGTTCTCCACCACGAAAGCCTTGGGCGAACGGTTGATCACGATCTTCACGTGTTCTTCTTCGGCATCCTCGAGCTCCCACTCGGATGCCTTGAAGAACTGGCGCGGCTTGCGCGCCATGACCTTCACGTCGTCGGCGCCGAGGCGAAGCGACGTGCGGCAGCAATCCATGGCGGTGTTGCCCACGCCGATGATCAGCACCTTCTTACCGATCGCCTTGATGTGTTCGAACGCCACCGACTCGAGCCAGGTGATGCCGATGTGGATGTTCGCGGCGCCTTCGGCGCGGCCGGGCAGCTTGAGCTCCTTGCCCTTGGGCGCGCCGGCGCCCACGAACACGGCGTCGAAGCCACCGTTGTCGAGCAACTCGCGCATCGACCTGATCGGATGGTTGAGCTTGAGCTCTACACCCATGTCGACGATGTTGGCGATCTCTTCGTTGAGCACTTCGGCCGGCAGGCGGAAGGACGGGATGTTGGTGCGCATGAGGCCGCCGGGCACGCCCCATTGCTCGAAGATGGTGACCGAATAGCCGAGCGGCATGAGGTCGTTGGCCACCGTGAGCGACGCGCAACCTGCGCCGATCAGCGCAACTTTCTTGCCGTTCCTGAGCTTCGGAATCCGGGGTAAACGAGAACTGATGTCATCTTCGCGGTGATCCGCCGCCACTCGCTTGAGCCGGCAGATGGCCACGGGTTTTTCTTCGACGCGCCCGCGCCGGCAGGCGGGCTCACAGGGGCGGTCGCAGACGCGGCCCAGGATTCCCGGGAACACATTCGAGTGGCGATTCACCATATAGGCGTCGGTGAAACGGCCCTGCGCGATGAGTCGAATGTATTCGGGGACGTCGGTGTGTGCTGGGCAAGCCCATTGGCAATCCACGACCTTGTGAAAGTAGTCGGGTTGCGAAGTGTCCGTCGGTTGCATATCCCCCCGGTACGAAAACGCCGCTTTTCCCCCCGCAGCGTGCGGCCGAGTATAGGCTCGCTCCCGACACATGACGAATTCGACCAATATCCCGGCCGCCTCTGCGCCGGCCAGATTCCTGGCGACGGAGATCAAGCTCCGCACGCACTCGCGCATTCTCGAGATCGCCTATGACGACGGCGCGCGTTTCCAGCTTCCGTTCGAGTACCTGCGTGTGCATTCGCCTTCGGCGGAGGTGAAAGGCCATGGCCCGGGGCAGGAAGTTCTCGTGCTGGGCAAGCAGAACGTAGGAATCCACGCTCTCGAGCCCGTGGGGCAATACGCCGTGAAGCTGGTATTCGACGACGGCCACGACTCGGGGCTGTATTCGTGGAAGTACCTGCGCGAGCTCGGTGAGCAGCAGACCGAGAATTGGGCGAAGTACCTGAGCCGGGTCGCGGCTGCCCAGCAGCAATGAACGAAGAGGCTGAAGGAGCCGAAGGCGAGCGGAGCCGGTAAAGATCCGGCGGAGGAGCCGAAGGCGGGCGGAGCCGGTAAAGATCCGGCGAGGGAGCCGAAGGCGAGCGGAGCCGGTAAAGATCCGGCGAAGGAGCCGAAGGCAAGCGGAGCCGGTAATGATCCGGCGGAGAAGCCGAAGGCGAGCGGAGCCGGTTAAAAGAAAAACAAAGGGCGGTGGCCCGAAGACCACCGCCCTTTCTGCAAGACCCCCGCTCGAATAGTTGGGCTTTGTAGCGAAACCCTCCGCCAAAAGCCAGCGGTTTCTGGCCGGCTCGCCCGACCCGTCTATACTGGCCGCCCTGTGAACGCCAAAGACAAATCAGAGACCGATTTCGGGTACGAACGCGTCGCCTGGAGTGACAAACAACGCCGGGTGCGCGGGGTTTTCGACTCCGTGGCCGGCAACTACGACCTCATGAACGACCTCATGTCCGGCGGCGCCCATCGCCTCTGGAAGGAGTTCACGTTGTCGTTGACCAACCTCCGGGCCGGACAGCGCGCGCTCGACGTGGCCGGCGGCACCGGAGATCTCACCGCCGGCATGGCGCGCCAGGTCGGCAAGTCGGGCATGGTGGTCCTCTCGGACATCAACGCCGCGATGCTCGGCGAAGGCCGGGACCGGCTGCTGGACGCGGGGCTCGTGGGCAACGTGAGCTGCGTGCTCGCGAACGCGGAGAAGCTGCCGTTCGCGGATTCGAGCTTCGACGTGGTGACGATCGGCTTCGGCCTGCGCAATGTCACGGACAAGCCCGCCGCGCTCGCCGACATGAGGCGCGTGCTCCGGCCCGGCGGACAACTGCTGGTGCTGGAGTTCTCCCACCCGGTCATCCCGATGCTCAAGCCGCTGTACGACCTCTACTCGTTCCGCGTGTTGCCGCTGATCGGGAAGATCGTCGCCAAGGACGAGGACAGCTACCGCTATCTCGCCGAGTCGATCCGCATGTTCCCCGAACAGGAAACGCTGCTCGGCATGCTGCGCGACGCCGGCCTCGAAGACTGCCGCTACCACAACCTCTCGGGCGGGATCGTCGCGGTGCACCGGGGATACAAGTACTGATCCCGCGAATGCTCACGCAAGCCATCGAGAATCTGCTGAACCGCAACCTGCCGCGCAGCCCACGAGCGCAGGAACTCTGCCAGGCGCTGAACGGACGGCGCGTGCGCGTCGAGGCCACGGGCCTCGGATGGTCGCTCGCCATCGACTGCCTGCCCACCTCGGTGCGGCTCACCAAGAACCCGGCCGGCGACCCGCCGCCCGATGCCGAGATCGCCGGTAGTTTGATGAGCCTCGCGGCGCTCGCAGGCTCGCATCCCGAAGAGGTCATCCGCCGCGGCGACGTCACGATCCGCGGCGACGCCGAGATCGCGCAGAAATTCCGCGAGCTCGCCATGCTGCTCAAGCCCGACGTCGAAGAAGAGCTGTCGAAGCTCATCGGCGACACGCCCGCTCACCAGGCCTTGCGCCTGGTGCGTACCGTCACGGGCTTCGGCCGCCGCGCGGCCAGCACGGGCGTGCGCAACGTGGCGGAATACCTGGCGCACGAGCGGCGGGACCTCGTGCCGCGCGCCGAGGCCGAAGACCATTACCGCAACGTGGAGCGCCTGCGCGAAGACCTCGACCGGCTCGAAGCGCGCACGCGGCTGCTCGAACTACCCGCCGACGAAAAGACTCCATGAAACTCCGCGTCCTCTCCCGCCTCATCGAGATCCAGCGTGTCCTCGTGCGGCACGGCCTCGATGAATTCGTCCGCGCCACGCATCTGTACCGCCCGCTGCGCTTCCTGTTCCTCATGAGCCCCTGGACCTGGTTCGAACGCCGCAAGGACGCGCCGCGGGGCGTGCGCCTGCGCCTCGCGCTGCAGGAGCTCGGTCCCATCTTCGTGAAGTTCGGCCAGGCGCTTTCCACGCGCCGCGATCTTCTGCCGCTCGACATCGCCGACGAGCTCGCGAAGCTGCAGGACTGCGTGCCGCCGTTCGACGGTCGCATCGCCCGCGCCATCGTCGAGAAAGCCTACGGCCGGCCTGCCGAACAGGTGTTCTCCAGCTTCGACGAGACGCCGCTGGCCGCGGCGTCGATCGCCCAGGTCCATGCCGCCGAGTTGCGTCCCGAAGTGCCGCTCAACGGCGCCAGGACGCGCGAAGTCGTGGTCAAGGTGCTGCGGCCCGACATGTTCCGCATCATCTCGCGCGACCTCGAGGTGCTGCACGAACTTGCGCGCATCGCCGACACGCATTGGGAAGGCAGCCGCCGCCTCAAGCCCCGGGAAGTCGTGGCCGAATACGAGAAGACCATCCTCGACGAGCTCGATCTCATGCGTGAAGCCGCGAACGCCTCGCAGCTCCGCCGCAATTGGGAACACTCGACTCTTCTATACGTCCCCGCCGTGCACTTCGACTTCTGCCGACAGGAAGTCATGGTCCTGGAGCGCATCCGCGGCGTGCAGATCTCCCAGATGGCGAGGCTGCGCGAAGTCGGCACGGATATCCGCAAGCTCGCCGAGAACGGCGTCGAGATCTTCTTCACGCAGGTGTTCAAGCACAACTTCTTCCACGCGGACATGCATCCCGGGAACATCTTCGTGCTCATCGAGAACCCGGCGAATCCGAAGTATGCGGCTGTGGATTTCGGCATCGTCGGCACGCTCGATCCGCGAGATCAGTACTACCTGGCCGAGAACTTCCTCGCCGTGTTCGACCGCGACTACCGCAAGGTGGCTACGCTGCACCTGGAATCGGGCTGGGTTCCCGAAGGCTCGCGCGTCGACGAGATGGAGTCCGCGATCCGCACGGTCTGCGAGCCGATCTTCAACAAGCCGCTGAAGGAAATCTCGTTCGGCACCGTGCTGCTGCGCCTGTTCGAGATCTCGCGTCGTTTCAACGTAGTCATCCAGCCGCAGCTCATCCTGCTGCAGAAGACGCTGCTCAACGTCGAAGGGCTGGGGCGCGACCTCTATCCGGATCTGGACGTATTCCAGATCGCCGGCCCCATCATGCGCGACTGGCAGCGCGAGAAGATGTCGGGACGTGCGCTCGTCGAGAACGCCCGCTCGCAGCTCCCCGAGATCTTCACGAGCCTGCAGGCGCTGGCGCCGCTGGTCCGGTCGGCCGTGCAGCGCGCGCAGGACGGCCGGCTGCGTCTCGCCGTGGAAGCGCCCGAGATCAACGCGCTGCGCGCCGAGATCAAGCGCACCAACCGCCGCCGCGACAAGGTGACCATCGCGGGCGTGCTCTTGTTAGGCGGCATCGTCTGGCTGGCGCTCGGGCGCGACCCGCAGTGGGCGGGTTGGGCCTTGTCCGCGGTGGGCGCGGCCTGGATCGTCAGCGAAATTCGACGTTGACCCGAGTATTCGGCTGAGCGAAGCCATAGCCCCGGGTCCCGCCGGTACTGTCACGAGGCGACCCTTAGGGGACAGTGGGCATTTCGCGTAGTGGTTTGATCTAACTACAAATTGCGGCACCGCACGCGTTTGGAGTAGCGTCGCTCCCCATGACCAACGGGGGGAAACCGGATCAGGGACGTTATCTCGCGCAGTTCACTGCTTTCGTCTCCCTGGCTTTCGGTTCCTTCGTATTCGCGGGCTGGCTGTTCGAGATGGACCCGCTCACGAACATCGTGCCGGGCTGGCCGCGGATCTCGCGCATCACGGCGCTCGGTTTCATCACGGCGGGCGCCGCCCAATGGCTGTGCACCGTGCACCGGCCGCGGCTCGCGATGGCGGCATCCGCCCTGCCCGTCGCCATCGGGCTGCTCGTGCTGCTGCGGTACGCACTGGGATGGGACGTCTATCTCGATCAATTCTCGCTGCGTCCGATGGGCCTGGGCCCGGATGGCGACCTTCCGCCGCGCATGGCGCCTTCCACCGCCGTGGCCTTCTGCTGCCTCGGCCTGTCGCTGATCACTTCGCAACTCGCGAAGACCGCGCTCGCGCACCAGGCACTGGCCATCTTCGTCGTGATCATCGGCTGGATGGGTCTGTCGCGGTTCGTGTTCGGCGGCGAAGCGCTGATCCCCTTCGTGAACGTCGCGGCGCACGCGTCCATCGTGTTCATCCTGGTCGGCGCCGGCGCCATGACGCTCCGGCCCGACGCGGGCATCGCCAAACTACTCGCGAGCGAAGGCGTCGGCGGCAGCATGGCCCGGCGCCTCCTGCCGGTGGCCATCCTCGTGCCGCTGCTCGCCGGCGCGCTGGCGCTGCGCTTCGAGCGCTCCGGCGCCCTGGGCTACGAGGCGTCGGTCTCGGTATTCGCGCTCACGGGCGTGATCGCGTTCGCGGCCTTCGTGCTCATCAACGCCGCGCGCGGCGAACGTGCCGACAACCTGCGCCGCATCGCGGAGCGCGCGCTGCGGCTATCCGAAGAACGCAACCAGCTCATCGTGGAGACCACGCTCGACGGCGTGATCACGATCAACGCGCAGGGATCGGTCACGGGCTGGAACACACAGGCCGAGAAGATGTTCGGCTGGCCGCGCAGCGAAGCCATGGGCCGCGACATGGCCGAGCTCATCATCCCGGAAGCCCACCGCGGTGATCATCACGCCGGCCTCGCGCGATACGTGAAGACCGGCGCCGCGCGCGTGCTCAACAAGCGCGTCGAGATGCGCGCCCGGCATCGCGACGGCCACGAGTTCCCGGTGGAGCTCGCGATCACGCCGATCGGCTTCGGCGAAGACCTGATGTTCAGCGCGTTCATCCGCGACATCACCGGCCGAAACCGCGCCGAGGCGGCGCTGCGCGAGAGCGAACAGCGCTTCCGCACCACGGCCAACACCGCGCCCGTGATGATCTGGATGAGCGGACCGGACCGTCGTTGCACCTGGTTCAACCAGCGCTGGCTGGATTTCGTCGGCCGCTCGATGGAGCAGGAGATCGGCGACGGCTGGTGCGACAACGTGCACCCCGCGGACTTCGACCGCGTGCTGGATACCTACCATGGCGCGTTCGACTCCCGGCGCGCCTACGAGATGGAGTACCGGCTGCAGCGCGCGGACGGCACCTGGCGCTGGCTGCTGGAGCGCGGCTCCGCGCACCAGGGGCCGCAGGGCGAGTTCGTCGGCTACATCGGCACCTGCATCGACATCACCGAACATCGCGAGACCGTGGAACAGTTGCGCGAGTCGCGCGCGCGATTCAAGACGCTGGCCGAGTCGCTGCCGCAGTTCATCTGGACCTGCCTGCGCGATGGCTACTGCGACTATCTCTCGCGGCAATGGCTCGACTACACCGGGCGCAGCGAAGCCCAGCAGGTCGGCTCGGGCTGGCTCGAGCAGGTGCACCCCGAAGACCGCGCGAAGGTGCAGCTCGAGTGGTCGCGCGTGGTCTCGAGCGGCGACACCTACGACGTGAGCTTCCGCATCCGCCGCTTCGACGGCGTGTATCGCTGGTTCAAGACGCGCGCCGTACCGTTGCGCGACCCCGCGGGGCGCATCCTCAAGTGGTTCGGCTCGAACACCGACATCGAGGATTTCGTCGTCGCCGATCGCAAGCTCAAGGTGCAGCTCGAACGCCTGCAGCTTCTCGACCGGACCACGCATGCCATCGGCGCACACCAGGAATTGCGCAAGGTCTTCGAGGTGGTGCTGCGCAGCCTCGAGGACAACCTCGGCCTCGAGTTCGCCTGTCTGTGTCTCTACCAGGCGGAGCCACAGGTGCTCACCGTCAATGCCGTGGGCGAGCGCAGCGCCGCGCTCGGCCAGCAGATGGGCATCCGCGCGGGCGAGCAGATCGAGGTCGACGAGAATGGCCTCTCGCGATGTGTGCGCGGTGAGCTCGTTTACGAGCCCGACATCGGCGCCGCGGCTGTCCCGTTCCCGCAGCGGCTCGCGCGCGTCGGGTTGAGCTCGCTGGTGGTGGCGCCGCTGCTCATCGAAAACGAGGTCTTCGGTGTGCTCGTGGTCGCGCGCCTGCAGCCCGGCGCATTCAGCAGCGACGATTGCGAGTTCCTGCGCCAGCTCTCGAGCCACGTGGCGCTGGCCTCCCACCAGGCACGCCTCTACACCGCACTGCAGGCCGCGTATCAGGACCTGCGCCAGACGCAGCAGACGGTGATGCAACAGGAGCGGCTACGCGCGCTCGGGCAGATCGCGAGCGGCATCGCGCACGACATCAACAACGCCCTCTCACCCGCCTCGCTGTACACGCAGTCCATGCTCAGCCACGAGAAGCTCAGCGACCGGGCGCGCGACCACCTCAACGTGATACAGCGCGCCATCGACGACGTGTCCCGCACGGTGCAGCGCATGCGCGCGTTCTATCTGCCTCGCGGCATGGAGCTCACGCTCACGCCCGTGGACGTCAACCCCATCATCGCGCAGGTCATCGAGCTCACACGCGCGCGCTGGACCAGCATTCCGCAGGAACGCGGCATCGTGATCAACGTGGAAACCGAGCTGGAGCGCGAGCTGCCGCACATACTCGGCGCCGACAACGAAGTGCGCGACGCGCTGACCAACCTGCTGCTCAACGCCGTCGACGCGTTGCCCGAAGGCGGCACCATCACGTTCCGTTCGCGCACCGATCCGCGCGATGGCCAGGTGATCGTCGAAGTGCAGGACACCGGCGTGGGCATGAGCGAAACCACGCGCAGCCGCTGTCTCGAGCCGTTCTTCACGACCAAGGGCGAACGCGGCACCGGCCTGGGACTGCCCATGGTCTTCGGCATGGCCCAGCGGCACGGCGCGGAGCTCGAGATCGACAGCGAGCTCGGCCGCGGCACCACGATTCGGCTGCTGTTCCCGCGCGCGCCGGACGGCCTGACACAGCGGAAGGATCTGCCGATCGGTCCGAGCCGCACGCTGCGACTCCTGCTCGTCGACGACGATCCGCTGCTACTGCGCAGCCTGCGCGACACGCTCGAACTCGACGAACACGAGGTCGTCACCGCCGAAGGCGGCCAGGCGGGCATCGACACCTTCGCGGATTCGGTGAGCTCCGGCCATCACTTCGATGCCGTGATCACGGACCTGGGCATGCCTTATGTCGATGGCCGCAAGGTCGCCGCGCGCATCCGGCAGCTCGCGCCGAAGGTGCCGATCATCATGCTCACCGGCTGGGGCCACCGGCTCATCGCCACCGACGACATTCCCGAGCACGTGGACAAGGTGCTGAGCAAGCCGCCGAAGATGGCGGAGTTGCGCGGCACGCTGGCGGAACTCGTCGGGTCGCAGCCGAAGGACTGAGTCAGCCGGCGCAAGGCAGATAGTCGAAAGGCTTCGTCTTCTCGCGACCGTCCGCGCCGGGGCCACCGATCTCGGCGTGCAGCCCGCGCCCCGCCCGGCGGTACTCCACGCGTTTCGGATAGTCGTGCCGCGGATTCTCGAATCGAGCCCAGTCCTTGCCCGACGCGGTCAGCCGGAACTGCACCGGCGGATCGCCGTTGGGCTGAGCCATGAGATAGATGGCGCCGTCGCGCCATTCGAGGCGCATGAATTCGAAGGCTACCGCCTTGCCCGCGCGCACGGTGCGGCCCATGCCGATGAGCAGGCCGCCATGCGAAGGCTCCCAATGCTCCTCGATCACGCCACCCTCCACGGCCTGGCACCAGTGCCCGCTGATCCAGTCGAGTGCGGCCATGGCCGGTGGTTCCGTCGCCTTCGTCGCAGGTGCGCCGCCGATCGCGGCCGTCATGATCATGGCCGTGGCCATGCCCGTCATCATCAGTGTAGTGGTGTTCATGGCCGCAGGATGCGCGCGTCCACCGGTGCGGGCTTGAACAAAAGCGCAGGCTGAACGCTAATGTGCGCGTGGACTATCGCGAACTACCCGTGCCCGAGCGGCTGCGCAGCCACTTCGCCTGCGCCTGGCACCTCGAGGACTCCGCTCCTCCGCCCGGCGTGCAGACTATCTACCCCGATGGCTGCTGCGAGATCATCGTGCACCGCGGAGCGCCACCGCGAAGCTGGGACGAAGCCGGCGGCTGGCACGATCAGGCCACCACGCTGTTCGCTTCCCAGCATCTGAGGCCGGTGAGATTGCAGGCGACCGGCCCGATCGATTGTGTCGGCGTACGGCTGCAACCCGAGGCGTCTTCGATGTTGGGCCGCGTGGCGTTGGTCACCGATCGCATCCTTGATCTTTCCGCGGTCGACGGTGCGCTGAGCCGGGCGCTGATCCAGTCAGCGGACACATTCATCGCGGGAAACGCCATCGCCTGGTGGCAAGTGCTGGGAGAGCGGGCGTCGCGCGCTCCTGTCGACGCAGCGGTCAGCACGGCTGTTCTGCGTCTTCGGGAAAACCACGGTGCGACCCGAATCGAATCGCTGGCGCGATCCGCCGGACTGAGCCTGCGAAGTCTGCAGGCCCGGTTTCGCGCACACGTAGGCCTTACACCGAAGGAGTTCGGCCGGATGATGCGGCTTCGCGCCACGTTGACGGCCTTGGACGAGGGAGATGGATCGGTGGCCGATGTAGCCGCGGATCTGGGCTTCGCGGATCAGGCGCATGCGGCGCGTGAGCTCAAGCGGACCACGGGCCTGGCGCCCGCGCGGCTGCGTGCCGCCCTGCGCGCGGATCGCAATGGCGACGCAGCAGTACAACTCGCTGCCGCGTTCGTCAGAGGCCAGTCGCGCTGATCAGGGCAATGGATGCGTGCCGTGCCAGCGGCGGGCGAAGTACCAGCACACCGACGCGAGCGATGCGTACAGCAGCGACGCCGCCGCGAGCCAGGTCAGGTGGTGCATCACGTGCGGCGCCACCATTCCGAACGTGAACGCGGTGACGATCAGCGCGACGAACGACTGGCCGGCCGCCGCCGTACCCCGGGCCGCGGGGAACAGGTCGAGCATGCGCAGCGTGAGCGCCGGGAACGCGAACTGCGCGCCCACACCCGAGAAATACAGCAGCGCCTGTTGCACGCCGATCGGCACGTCGCCGAAGGCCAGGTGGATGGAGGTGCGGGCCAGCGCCGCCACGAACGTGAACATCAGGCCCACGCGGATCTGCGTGAGCAGGTCGAATCGCTTCGCGAAGATGGCCGAGATCGTGGCCCCCGTGAGGATGCCGCAGATCACGGGCAGGAAGAGCATGAAGTAGTCGGTCTCGGCGCCGCCCCAATGCTCTTCGATGATCGCGGGCGCGGATCCGATGTAGACCGCGATCGATCCGAAGTTGAGCGCCGCGGCGATCGACAACATCAGGAATTCGGGATGACGCAGCACCGTGGCCGACGTGGTCACGAGATTGCGCGCATTGAAAGGAACGCGCGCAGTCTCGGGATGCGTCTCGGGCAGTTTCCACCAGGCCGAGAACGCGAAGATGAGACCGCAGACCGTCATGACCGCGAACACCGCGCGCCAGCCGAAAGCCACGTGCGCCCAGCCGCCGATGATGGGCGCGGCCGCCGGCGCGATGCTGAAGATCATCGTGGTGATGCTCATGAGGCGCTGGGCCTTCGCGCCCTCGTAGAGATCGCGGATCACGGCCCGCCCGATCACCACGCCCACGCCGGCCGTCGCCCCCTGCAGCATGCGCGAGGCCATGAGCGAGGTGTAGTTGGGCGCGAGCGTGCAGGCGATCGAGCCCACGGTATACAGCGCCATGCCCCAGATCATCACCGGCCGGCGGCCGATGGCATCGGACAGCGGGCCGTGCACCAGCGAGGCGAATGCGAACGGCAGCATGTACGCCGTGATCACCTGCTGGAGCTGCCAGGCGTTCACGTCGAGCGCCTTCTCCATGGCGTGGAACGCCGGGAAGAACGTGTCGATGGAGAACGGGCTCACCATCGACAGCCCGCCGAGCAGCACGGCGAGCATCGCGTATCCGGGAAGTTTGTGTTGCACGCCGGCTCGGACTCAAGCCGGTCGCAGGGAGTTCAGGAACGCCCCGGGATCCTGGCCGCTCTCCAACACCTCCACCAGCGCCGAACCGACGATCACACCCGCCACGTGGCCGCGAAGCTGCTCCACCTGCTCGCGCGTGCGGATGCCGAAGCCCGCGCACACGGGTAGTTTGGCCGTCGCGGTGACGACGTCGAGATACTTCGACACGTCTCCGGGCACGGACGCCGACTTGCCCGTGGTCCCCGTCATCGTGACCGCGTACACGAAGCCCTGGCTGGCATCGCAGAGTTTCTTCAGGCGCTCGGGCTGCGTGACCGGCGTGACCATCTGCACGAGCGCGAGTCCCGCGCCAGAGATGGCCGCGCGGAACTCATCGGCTTCGTCGAACGGCAGGTCCGGCACGATGAAGCCGCAGACGCCGGCCTTGGCGGCATCGGGCGCCAGCTTCCGGAAACCGTATGCCAGCAGCGGGTTGAGATAACTCATGAGGATCAGCGGCGCTTTCGGCCGCTGCATCGCGCCGAGTTCGCCCAGCAACCAGTCCAGTGTGAAGCCCTGGTTCAGCGCCTCGCGGCTGGAGCGCTGGATCGTCACGCCGTCGGCCATGGGATCGGTGAACGGCACGCCGATCTCCACCACGTCCGCGGCGTTACCCACCTGCGTGAGGTGCTCGCGGAATTTCTCGCGGCTGGGATATCCCGCCGTGAGGAAGGCGACCAGCGCCGTCTTGCCGGGCGCGGCCTGGATCGCCGCGCTGATCTTCTCGCTCGGGGTCATGGAAGCGCTCATGGTTTCTGCCCTTCCGCCAGCACCGTCCGCTGCAATGTGGGCATGTCCTTGTCGCCGCGGCCGCTCAGGCCGATGAGCACGGTCTTGCCGGGGTTCGACTTCGCCCAGCGGCGCGCGCCCGCGAACGCATGCGCGGATTCGATCGCGGGCAGGATGCCTTCGGTGCGGCAACATTCCTTGAGCGCATCCAGCGAGTCATCGTCGGTAGCCGCCTCGTAACGCACGCGACCCGCCCAGAGCAGCAGCGAGTGCTCGGGGCCCACCCCCGGATAGTCCAGGCCCGCGGACACGGAGTGCGTCTCCTGGATCTGGCCGTTCGCATCCTGCAGCAGCAGCGAGTACGCGCCGTGCAGCACACCCGGCCGGCCGGTCGCCAGCGTGGCGGCGTTGTGGCCAAGCGCCGGCCCCGTGCCGCCGGCCTCGATGCCGATGATCTCGACCGATCTGTCGCCGATGAACGGATGGAACATGCCGATGGCGTTGCTGCCGCCGCCCACGCAGGCCATGACGGCATCGGGTAGATTGCCGGCGCGCTCCAGCATCTGCGCGCGCGCTTCCTTGCCGATGACCGACTGCAGCTCGCGCACCAGGTACGGGAACGGATGCGGGCCCACGGCCGAACCGATGATGTAGAACGTGTCGCTCGGATTGCTGACCCAGTCTCGGAAGGCTTCGTCGATGGCCGCGCGCAGCGTCTGATCGCCCGTGGTCACGGGGACGACGGTGGCGCCCAGCAACTTCATGCGTCCGACATTGGGCGCCTGGCGCTCCATGTCCACCGATCCCATGTACACCGTGCAAGGCAGACCCACACGGGCGCAGGCCGCGGCAGTGGCCACGCCATGCTGACCGGCGCCTGTTTCCGCCACGATGCGCGTGACGCCGAGCCGCTTCGCCAGCAATGCCTGCCCCAGCGCGTTGTTGATCTTGTGCGCACCCGTGTGCGCGAGGTCCTCGCGCTTGAGCCACACGTCCACGCCCCAGGCCTTCGACAGTTTGGGCGCATGCGTGAGCGCGGTCGGGCGGCCCACCCAACTCTTGAGCTCGGCGGCCAGCTCGGCCTGGAAGTCCGGCGCGTGCAGATGCTTTTTCACCGCGGCTTCGAGCTTCTCGAAGGCGGCATGCAGCGTCTCGGGGATGTAGCGGCCGCCGAACGGACCGAAGCGGCCGCGTTCGTCGGGGAATTTTCCGGCCAGCTCATCGGCCAGTAGTTTGGCCGCTTCGGCAGCCGTGGGTGTGGTCATGCTTGCAACTCCAGGGCCGCCGCGCGTGCGGCCGCCACGAACTTCTCGATTTTTTCCGAACTCTTCACGCCCGGCGATTCTTCCACGCCGCTCGATACGTCCACGCCGAAGGGACGGACCCGGCGGATGGCGGCGCCCACGTTGCCGGGGTTCAATCCCCCGGCCAGGATCACCTGCGCACGCAGCGCCATGTCAGCTGCCGCGTCCCAGTCCGTGGTCTGGCCGCTGCCGCTCACCGGCCCTTCGAACAGGATGCGTGCGGGCACGAGACAGGCGGTTGCCGGACCGGGCCGCACCACGGGCAATACGCTGAGCTCGCGTGGCAGCGCCAGCTTCTCGATGTCTTCGATGTCGGTCTGCAGGATGTCCGGCCTGAAATCCCTCAGGATCTCCGCGACCTGCTCGCGGGTCGGATGGCGAGTGACGGCGACGCAGGCCGCGCGGTGACGTGCGGCGGCGGCGAGTTCGTTCGCCTTGCGCGTATCCACTCGGCGCACGGATTCCGCGAATACGAAGCCGATGGCATCGACCTCACAGGCCAGCGCGGTCTCCACGGCCACCGGCGTGGTCATGCCGCAGATCTTGATGAAGGGGCTATTGCCCACGCTTGACGCTCCGCGCCGCAGACAACATGGCGCGCGTCAGCGCAGCAGGGTCGGCGGCCGACATCAGCGCGCTGCCCACGAGCGCGAGATCGTAGTGTTTCGCCACCCGCGCGGCGTCCTCGGCCGTGGCGACGCCGCTTTCGGCCACGCGGCGTACGTCGCGAGGTAGTTTGGGACCCATTTCGTCGAGGCGTCCGGGCAACACCTTCAGCGTGACCAGGTCGCGCGAGTTTACGCCCAGCAGCAACCGGTCCCGGAAGGCGCCGCGCGAGAGCAGCAGCGAATTCGCGAGTTCGATGTCCGCTTCGTCGAAGGCCTCGAGCAACACGAACATGCCTTGCTGCAGGGCCGTGTCGACGACCTGCTCCAGATCCAGCCGCGGGATCATGCGAAGGATGGCGAGCACGCCGCCCGCACCCGCGTAACGGCCTTCGAGCACCTGGTAGCGGTCGACGATGAAGTCCTTGCGCATCGCCGGGACCGCCAGCGGACGCAATGCATGCGCGCCCTTCTCCAGGTCCTGCAGCGAGCCATCGAAACGGCTGGGTTCCGTGAGTATGGACACGGCTGCGGCGCCGGCGCGTGCGTACGCGCTCACGCGCGCGCCCACGTCTTCGGCTGCCGCGTCCTTCAACAATCCCACGGCGGGGGAACGCAGCTTCACTTCGGCGATGAGATCGAATGCGTCCAGCTTCAGCGAAGGCGCGGGAGCGAAATCCCGCAGGCGAGCCCGCAGCTCCCGCTCGGGCAACTGCGCCTGCGCGGCGGCCGAGCGCGAGCGCGAAGATGCCGCCATGCCCGCGAGGAAATCCCCGGCCGCACCCGCCTGGCTCATGCCGCGCCTCGCGCGCCGAAGGCCGCCAGTGAATCGAGCGTGCGCGCGGCCGCGCCGCTCTCGATGGCTTCGCGAGCGACGCGCACACCTTCACGCGGATCGCTCACCTTGCCGACGATCTCGAGCGCCAGCGACGTGCCTAACAACAGCGCGTCCCGATGGGCGCCGTTCTGTTCACCGCGCAGCACCGCGCGCAGCGCCGCGGCATTCGTGGCGGAATCGCCGCCCGCGAGATCGCGCGCGCCGCAGAGATCAAGGCCGTAGTCCGAAGGCGACCGGATCTCGGCCGTGACCTTTCCAGGCCGCACGTCGAGCACGGTGAACGGCCCCAGCGGCGTGGGCTCGTCCCAGCCTTCGGCGCCGTGGACCACGAACGCGCGTTCGATCGGCAGGCCGGCGAGCGCATCCGCCATGAGTTGCGCCGTGGGCAGATTGAATGCGCCCGTGAGCTGGAACAGAGGCGCCGCCGGGTTCGTCAGCGGGCCCAGGATGTTGAACACCGTGCGCACGCCCATGGACTGCCGCACCGGCGCCACCGCCTTCATGGCCGGATGGTAGTGAGGCGCGAACAGGAACGTGAAGCGCGTGGCGGCGAGGCAGGCGCCGGCCGCCGCTTCATCCAGCGGTAGTTTGAGGCCGAGCTGCTCGAGCACGTCCGCACTGCCGGACTTGCTCGAGACGGAGCGGTTGCCGTGTTTGACCACGTCCACGCCGCAGGCGGCCGTGAGCAGCGCCGCGCCCGTGGAGAGATTGAAACTGCCCGAGGAATCCCCGCCCGTTCCCACGATGTCGATGGCGCGCGGGCCAGGCGGGATCGCGGGCACACGCGCCAGCGAACGCATGGCGCGCGCGAAACCGCGCACCTCGTCGGCATTCACGCCCTTGGCGCGCAGCGCGGCGAGCAACGCGCCCGACATCGCCGGCGGCGTGTCCGTGTTCGTCAGGGCGCGCAGCAGGTCGCCTGCTTCGGCTTCGCTCAGCGATTTGCCGCTGAGCAGCGCTTCGAGCGTGTCGCGCAGGCTCATTGCCTGCCGCCCGACATCTTGAGGAAATTGCCGATGAGCTGCGGGCCATCCGGTGTGAGCACGCTTTCGGGATGGAACTGCACACCTTCGACTTTCAGCGACCGGTGCCGCACGCCCATGATCTCGCCTTCGGGCGTACGCGCCGTCACCTCGAGATCGGCCGGCAGGGTGTCCGCCTTCGCGATCAGCGAGTGATAACGGCCCACCTCGGTATGGGCCGGCAGGTCGGCAAACAACCCTTTGCCGTCATGCGTGACGGGCGAAGTCTTGCCGTGCATGAGGCGCGGCGCGCGCACGACCTTGCCGCCGAACACCTCGACGATGGACTGATGGCCGAGGCACACGCCGAACACCGGCACCTGGCCCGCGAACGCGCGGATCATGTCCATCGACACACCGGCGTCATAAGGCGTGCCGGGGCCCGGCGAGATGCACAGATGCGTGGGCGCCAGCGCCTTCGCGGCGTCGACGGTGATCTCGTCGTTGCGATGCACCTGCACGTCGGCGCCCAGCACCAGGAAGGCCTGCACGAGGTTGTAGGTGAAGGAATCGTAGTTGTCGATCAACAGCAGACGGACGCTCGCTGGACTATTCATAGGCCCTCCGCCGCGAGCTTCAGGGCGCGCGCCATGGCGCCGCTCTTGGCGAGCACTTCTTCATGTTCGGACTGCGGCACGCTGTCGGCGACGATGCCGGCGCCCGCCTGGTAGGAATATTCGTCGCCGTGGAAAACCAGCGTGCGGATCGTGATGGCCTGATCCATGTCGCCGCGCGCGCCGAAGTAGCCGACGGTGCCGCCGTACAGGCCGCGCCGCACGGGCTCCAGCTCATCGATGATTTCCATCGCACGTACTTTCGGCGCGCCGACCAGCGTCCCCGCGGGAAACGTGGCGGCGAACAGATCGAAGGCGTCGCGGCCCGGCGCCACCCGGCCTTTAACGCCACTCACGATGTGCATGACGTGGCTGTAACGCTCGATCACGCGATAGGGATCCACGTGCACGGTGCCGGGCGCGGCCACGCGGCCGAGATCGTTGCGCGCCAGGTCCACGAGCATCACGTGTTCGGCATTCTCTTTCTTGTCCGCGAGCAGATCCTGTTCGCGGCGCACGTCTTCAGCCGTGTCGTCGGAGCGCGGACGCGTTCCCGCGATGGGCCGGAGCTGCGCTTCGCCCTTCGCGTTCACCTTGACCAGCGCCTCCGGCGACGAACCCACCACGGTGAGATCGCCGAGCCGGCAGTAGTACATGTACGGCGAGGGATTGATGAGGCGCAGCGCGCGATAGGCCTCGAACGGATCGATGGAATGACGTCCCGAGAACCGCGCCGCGAGCACGAGCTGGTAGACGTCGCCTGCCGCGATGTACTCCTGCGTGCGCTTCACGCCCGCCATGTACTGCTCGGGCGACAGCGAGGCCGCGGCGGGTGTGTAGCGGCTGCCGGCATCGCCGCCGGATGCGGTGTAGTTAGGAAAGCCGCCGCGCAGGGCGCGGATGACGTCGCGCCGTAACGCCTGGCGCTCCGCCTCGCTGCCTGCGTGCAGCAGCGCGATGCCGCGCGTGAGGTGATCGAATACCAGCAGGGATTCCGGCGCGACGTAATGGAGATCCGGCACGGCCTGGTCGGCACGCGCCCGGGACGGCAGGCGCTCGAAGTAACGCACGACGTCGTATGACGAATAACCCACCAGACCGCCGGCCAGCGGCACGCCGGCCATCTCCGGCAGTGGTTTGGGCGCGGCGGCCAGCGCCTGGCGCAGCGCGTCCAGCAGCTCGGCCTTGTTGGCGGGCCGCGGCAGCTTCGCGGTGCCGACCTGCAGGCCCGATGCGTCGAGCTTCACTTCCAGGCACTTGCCGAAGCCGATGAAGGAGTAACGCGCCAGCCGTTCACCGCCTTCCACGCTCTCCAGCAGGAAACGCGGATCGAAAGCGCCCAGTTTGGCGAAGGCGGACACCGGAGTGTCCAGATCACCTGCTATGTCGAATGGCGGTTTCACCGCGTTTGCTCCGTCTCGTTTTTCCAGCCAGCTTTTCTGGCGCGCACAACAAAAAACCCATCTCTGGTGCTACCGGAGATGGGTTTTTCAGGATCTCTTCGTTTCAGTTCAGACGAACAATGACGTCCCGGGGCCCTCTCCTTATGGGAGGCGCCACCACCAGACCTTGCGGATGCCGTTGTTGTTCATGAGGGCGGCGAGTATCGCCAAGCGGCGAACCCGCCGTCAAGGAGACCCGGACTGGCTTACAGCTTCGCAACCGTGCCGCGCAGGGCCACTCCGCCCACGAACGCGCCCGCTGCGCACTCGTATTCAGTGGCGCTCGTGAACTCGTTCTTCTTGTAGTAGCTCTGGATGTTGACGACGGCATTGCCGCCCTCGGCGATGGCGCGCTCCTTGAGCGAGATCATGGCCGACAGGAACGCCCACTCGCAGCCTTCCTTGTCCGACTTGTTGGCGAAGTTGGTCTTCTTGTTCGAGGTGTAGGTGCCGAAGGTCTTGGCATTCTTCGGGGCCTCACCGAACACGAACTTCACGTCGGTGCCCAGCTTCGCCTTCGCATCGGCGGTCTCCAGCGCGTCCTTGATCGGCAGCTTGAGCCGCGTGTCGCGGGCATGAGCTACGGTCATGAGCAGGGCGGCAGCGATGGCCGAAACGACGAGCGCGGATGCTTTCATGGGTTCCTCCGGTAAATGGGCCGCGATTTTAAGCGAAAAGCGCGGCGGGAAACTTCTCGGCGATCAACCCCATGGGCTGCCCGCCGGTGTGGATGAGATAGCTGCGGCTCAGCAGCGGACCGCCGGCGCCTAACAGCGCGCCGACCTCCGGATCCTGCTCGCGCCGGAAATCCACGATCTCGCGGAAGGTCTCGAGCCGCGAGATTTTCCATAACTGGCCGATCGGCGTGTCGGTCTGACGCATCGCCTCCTGCATGGCCGCGGGCATGCGCCCGGGCACCAGCCAGGAATGCGCATACATGTAGGGCCGGCTCTCGCCGCGCAGCAGGATCACGCGGCTGAGGACGGGCTCCTCCGCCGCCACACCCAGCTTGTCCGGGCCGCCCTGCACCAGCCGGTGTTCGAGCTTCTCCACGCGGATCCTTTCGCCCGTGAACACTTCGAGCAGCTGCGTGACCGTGCCATCCGTGATGAGCAGTGTCTTCTGCAGCAGGCTGAGCGCGGGATCCGCTGCGATGAGCTTTTCCGGCGCGCGTTCCGGCAGCGACGCGGTCATCAGACCCAGCGCCGGTAGATCAGCGAGGTGTTGATGCCGCCGAACGCGAAGTTGTTCTTCATGATGTATTCGCAGTCGAGCTCGCGGCCATTGCCGCTGATGTAGTCGAGCTCGCCGCAGCGCTCATCGACATTGCGCAGGTTCAGCGTGGGCATGAACCAGCCCGCGCGCATCATCTGGATGGCGAACCAGCTTTCGATGGCGCCGCAGGCGCCCAGCGTGTGGCCGAGGTGACCCTTCGCCGAACTCACCGGGATCGCACGGCCGAACAGCCGGCGCGTGGCCTGCGATTCGGCGATGTCGCCTTGTTCGGTGGCCGTGGCGTGGGCATTCACATAGCCGATGGTGTCGGGCGAAAGGTGCGCGTCCTCGAGCGCCATACGCATGGCGACTTCCATGGTCTGCGTGTTCGGATGCGTGGGATGGTCGCCATCCGAATTGCAGGCGAAGCCCGCGATCTCCGCGTAGATGGTGGCGCCGCGCGCCTTCGCATGCTCGAGTTCCTCGAGGATCAGCGTGCACGCGCCTTCGCCGATGACGAGGCCGTCGCGGTCGCGGTCGAAGGGACTGGGCGTCTGCGTGGGCGTGTCGTTGCGCGTGCTCGTCGCGAACAGCGTGTCGAAGACCGCGGCCTCGCTGGCGCAGAGCTCTTCCGATCCGCCCGCGGCCATCAGCGTGGCGCGGCCGAAGCGGATGGCCTCGTAGGCATAACCGATGCTCTGACTACCCGAGGTGCAGGCGCTGCAGGCCGGGATGATGCGGCCCTTCATGCCGAAGTACAGGCCGATGTTGGCCGCGGAGGTGTGCGGCATCATGCGTAGATAGGTGGTGGCGTTGATGCCGCCGACGTCGCCGGAGTGCAGCATGGAGCTGAACTCGCGCACGGCATCGGGGCTGCCGGTGCAGGAGCCGTTGGCCACACCCATGGCGCCGCTCTGCACCACCGGATCATCCGCGAGCCCGGCATTCTCGATCGCGAGTTCGGTGGCGCGCACGGCGAGCATCGCCACCCGGCCCATGGTCCGCGTGACCTTGCGCGTGTAATGCGCGGGTAGTTCGAAGGGTTCCACCGGGCCGCCGAGCCGGGTGTTGAGCTCCGGGTAACGATCCCACTCGGCGATGCGCTCGATGCCGCTGACGTTGCCGCGCAGCGCACGCTCGATCGTCGGCCAGTCGTGACCCAGCGCGGTGAGGCCACCGAAGCCCGTCACCACCACTCGTTTGCCGCTTGCGCTCATCGATTCCTCAAACCATTCCACCGTTGACGCCGATGACCTGCCGCGTGATGTACGCAGCCTCTTCCGACATCAGAAAATTGACCACGGCCGCGACTTCCCCGGGTTCTCCGACCCGTCCCAGCGGCACGGCCTTCAGCACCTCTTCCACCGGGGCGCCGCTCATCATGTCCGTACGGATGAGCCCGGGGGCCACGCAATTGACCGTGATCTTCCGGCTCGCGAGTTCCACCGCGAGGGCCTTGGTGGCGCCGATGATACCCGCCTTGGACGCGCTGTAATTCACCTGCCCGCGGTTACCCGTCACACCCGAGACAGACGACAACGTGACGATGCGGCCGGGCGCCCGCCTGCAGATCATGGGCATGACCACGGGATGCAGCACGTTGTAGAAGCCGTCGAGATTGGTTCGCATCACCGCATCCCAATCCTCGTCCTCGAGCGCCGGAAACGCGCCGTCGCGCGCGAGACCGGCATTGCATACGACGCCGTAATACGCGCCATGCGCCTCGATGTCCGAGTTCAGCGCCTGCGCGCAGGCCGCGCGATCCGCGATGTCGAAACGCAGCAGGCGCGGCGCCGCGCCGGCGTTCAGCTTCGCGATGGCCGCGCAGGTTTCCTCGGCGGCAGCGACGTTGTCGCGGCAATGCACGATGACCTGGTATCCCGTCGTGGCCAGTCTCTCGGCGATGGCGCGGCCGATGCCGCGGCTGCTGCCGGTGACGAGGATGCTGCGCGTTTCAGTCGAGCTCATGAGCCACCCAATATTCATTGACCCGGGCGTTCGCCGCGGATCACCGACATCACATCCCGCGGCCGGTAAGCCTTCACGTCGCCGCGCGCGAGCAATCGCCCGCTTTCATGGATGCTGCAATGGAATGCCACCAGGTCGTTCTCGTCACGGAGCTGCAGGTCCGCACGGATCACGAGGCGTGCGCCCAATGCGAACCACGGCGTCTCGCATTGATATCGCCGCGAGCCCAGCAGCAGCGCGATCGTGGGCTTGCCGCCGGCGGTGACTTCCTCCACGCCCGAGAACGCGCACATCGTCTGCGCCATGTACTCGAGCCCGACCCACGAGGGCACGCCGTTCGAAGCGTCGCAGAACTGCGTATCCCGGCGGATGTTCACACCGCAGCAGACGTGCTCGTCGCCGTATTCGAGTAGTTCGTCGAGCAGCAGCATCGAGCCGGCGTGCGGCAGCACTTCGGCGATCCTGAACATCGGCTTCATTCCGCGGCCTCGATCTGCAGCGAATACCCATACTCCAGGTTCACGAGCCAGGCGCGCCCGGCCCAGGGATCCGGGCCCGTGTGATGAGCTTCGGCGATGAGCCGGTCGCCGCGGCGCAGCCGCCGCGTGCCCGGTGTGGACTCGCTGACCTCATAACCTGCCGCCCGAAGCGGGCCTTCGAGACTCGTGAGCGGCCAGAACACGAACTGCAGATCCGCGATCAGGAATTCGGGTTTGAGCTCCTCGGGCAGGCCGAAGGATTTCTCGGCGCTCACCGACTTGCCGTCGTATCGCAGCGTGAACAGGCGTACGCCCATGGCATTGAGGCCGATCACGGACATCTCGTTGCCTTTGACCGAAACCACGCAGTTCAGCGTCATTTCGCGCACGCCCAGCGCGCCGCGCACCACCTGGCTCACGGCGCGATCTCCCGCGGCCGAAGGCGCGACCAGCGGGCGCTCGACGGGCGCGGGCGTCCGGGAGGTCGCCGCGCAACCCGCGAACAGCAGCGCGCCTAACAAGCCGATGAGCGGCCGCGCGATCATCGGCCGGCCCGCACCGTGCTCGCCAGTGCGCGCAGCCGGCGCGCGGAGTTGGGCCCGGTGTAGGGATTCTTCGCGTCCCAGACATACCCGGCAAGGATGGAACAGATCATGCGCCGGATCTGCGGATCCTTGTGTTCGTAGAAGATCACGTCCTGAAGACTGCCGTCATACCAGCCGTTCACGAAAGTGCGGAAGGTTTCCACGCCGAACATCAGCGGCTCCGCGAACTCCGTTTCCCAATCGGTACGCTCGCCGCGGAACTGCCGGTCCAATAGATCCGCCGCAAGGCTCGCCGACTTCATCGCGATTGTCACCCCCGACGAGAACACCGGATCCAGGAACTCCGCCGCATTGCCCAGCAGCGCGTATCCCGGGCCATGCAGCGAGCTCACCTTGGCGGCGTAGCCGACGATCTCGCCCACGGGCCGCACGGTGTGCGCGTTCTTCAGCAATATGCGTAGTTTGGGCTCCTCCTCGATGAGCTGCCACAGCCGCTCCTCGTTCGTGCCCTTGAACCTGGCGTGATGCTCGCGCGACGCCACCACGCCCAGCGACGCATTGCCGTCCGACAACGGGATCAGCCACGACCACACGTCGGTCTGCGTGGGATGCACACCCACGCGGATCTTCTGGCGATCGAACTCCCCGGAAACAATGTTGTCCTTCACGTGCACGAACAGTGCCGCGCGCTCGGGAAAATCCGAGGGGCGGTCGAGGTCGAGCAGACGCGGCAGCGTGCGGCCGAAGCCGCTGGCGTCCAGCACGAAGCGCGGACGGTGTGTCTCGACCACGTCGCCGGCCCTGCTCGTGACCACGGGACGCTCGCCGCTCACGTCGATGGCCGTGATCTCCACTTCGTAGCGGATGCGGGCGCCGCGTCTGGCGGCCTCATCGGCCAGCACCTGGTCGAAGCGCGCGCGTGGCACCTGGAACGTGAACGGCAGGCCCGCGGAGAACTTGTCCGCGAAGTTGAACTCCGAATAGCGCTCGCCGTGCACGAACGCCGCGCCGTTCTTGTACTGGAAGCTGCAGCTCATCACGGCCTCGAGCATGCCGGCTTCGCTCAGCAGCTCCGCGCTGTTGGCGAGCAGGCTCTCGCCTATGGAGAAGCGGGGGAATTTCTGGCGTTCGAGCACCAGCACCTCGTAACCCTTGCTCGCGAGCAGCGCGGCGGACATCGAGCCCGAGGGCCCGGCGCCGATGATGAGTACATCAACCATGTCGATCTCTCTTCGTGAAAGTAGTCAGGCAACTCAACAGGACGAACGACCACGACAACGTGATCGCGACCAGCAGCGTCGAACCGATGCTGCGGATGAAGGGGGTTTCGCTGAAGGCGAGCAGACCGAAAGCGATCAGCGTGGTGCACGCCGACAGCGTGACGCTCAGGATGGCCGTCGGGCGATGCTCGCGACCATGGCGCAGGAAGATGCCGTAATCGATGCCGAGACCGAGCACCAGCCACAGCGCCAGCAGCGTGAACAGGTTGAACGGCACGCCCAGCCAGCCGAACAGGCCCAGCGTGGTGAGCGTGGCGGCCACGGACGGCAGCAGCATGCGCGGGACGTCGCGCCAGCCGAAGCGGAACATCAGCACCAGGCCCGCGATGCAGTAGATGGCCGCGAGCAGCCAGGTCATCGTGTGGCGGTAACGGCTCAGGATCGCGCTGGTCTCGGCGACGCGGTCCACGAGCCGCACGCCCTCGAGCCGGATGGCGTTCAGCGCCGCTACGTCACTGATGCCGCCCAGCGTGACGATGCTGGCGTGACGCGATCCCACCTGCCCCAGCCAGAGATGGCGCGCGCCCTGCGAGGCGGGACTCGCGAGCCATTCATCGATGGAAAGCGCCGTGTTCGCCGTCTCGAAGTCCACGCGGCGCTGCCTGATCTGCGCCGCTTCGAAGCCGAGCGTGCCCATGATCTGATCCAGCAGCGCGCCCGGCGCATACACCGCGCGCGCGAGCAGATCGTGATCCTGCTGCTGGCGCGCCTGCGACGGCATGCCGCGGCTCACGGCCTGGTAGTAGGTGATGGCGTTCGCGCCAACGAGGCTCTCGAGTTGCTGCGCCAGTTTCTCTTCGGTCTCGAGCACCGCCTGCGCCGAATCGCCCGAGACCAGGAAGAAGCGGGTCTCGATGCCGCTGCCCAGCAGCTCGCGCACGCGTTGTTCTTCACGCGCGAGCTCCGGCGGCGACTGCTGCAGCGCCTTCACGTCGTCCTGCACGCGCAGGCGGGTGATGCCTGCCGCCACGAGCCCGGCCAATACCGCAATCGCGAGGTACTTGGGCGCGCTCCAGCGCCAGCCGAGGAGGAAAAAGTCGAGGCTGCTGCCCACGCGAGCGCCGAGCTTCGGCAGCTTCCCGCGTTCCATGCCGCGCGCGAGCAGCGGGTACAGGCACAACACGGTGCCCGCGCCCACGGCCAGGCCCGTCATGCAGAACACGGCTATCTGCGTGAGACCGGGGAATGGCACCACCGCGAGCATCACGTAACCGATCAGCGTGGCGGTGAGACCCAGCAGGATCGCGGGCCCCACGTGCGATACCGCGTCCGCCGGAGTCCAGCGCGCCGGATCACGGAAGCGGTCGGCGAAGAAGTGGATCGAGTAGTCGATCACGCTGCCGATCAGGCTGGAGCCGAACACCAGCGCGAGCAGATGGACCTGTCCGAACAGCAGATGAACGAGCGTGAAGGCGGCGGTCACGGCCAGCGACAACGTCAGAACGCCGAGCAGCAGTGGACGAAGCGCTCCGAACACGGCCACCAGCAAGGCGATCACCGCCACGGTTTCGATCGCGCCGAACGTGGAGATCTCGTGCTTCGCGCGATCGGCCGCGGCGGCGGCGTGCTGGATGGCCCCCGAACTCAGGACTTCGGCCGTGGGGGTGGCGGCGAGCGCCGCCGCACGCGCGGCGGCAATGGCCGGCATCACCCGCTCCTGAACATCGGAGGCGAACGGGCTGCCCTGGTTCTCCGCCATCACGAGCAGGTAGCGTCGGCCTTCGTGTTCCACGTACAACGTGGAATCCTCGAGCCGAGCGCGACCGGTGGCCGGCGTCTGCGCGCGCAGGAAGTTGTTGGTGAGCCCCAGTGGATCGTCGGCCAGGCTCACGGGCTGCATGAGGCCGAGTGGCGTATAAGCCGCGCGCAGCGCGCGGTTGAGCAGCGCCGACGAATCGCCCGACGCCAGCGCTGCCCGATCCTGCGGCGTCAGCAGCCAGGCGCGATGCTGTAGATAGACCTGCGCGCGGCCGCGAAGATCGCCGTCAAGTTCGAACTGGACGCTGGCGAATGCTCCCGAACCCCGAAGGCTCGCCGTGAATGCATCGGCCGCGCGACGCGCCGCCTCCGGCGCCGCCGCGCCCACCAGGAAGATCTGCCTGCGCGCCAGTTCCGCGGAGAATGACTGAAGCGCCGCGTCGAGGTCGCGATCCTGCTGGGCTTTCGGCAGCAGCGCGAGGATGTCCGTTTCCACGCGCAGGTTGGGCAGGACGCGAAACACGAACGCACCCAGCACCGCCAGCAGGAACAGGCTCCAGACGATGAATCGCAGTCGCAGGAACGCGGCTGCCGGCGCTGGCGGGACCGCGTTCACTCGAACAGCGCGCGCGTCGCGGCCGAAGGCGCCGCGTTCGAATACCGGATGGCGGTGAGGTCGATGATCGTGCGGTCGCCATGCGCGTCGGTGAGCACCACCTGCTCCACGTCCACGCTCCCGGAGACGGTGGCGCGTACGAACACATTGGCGATGGCGCCGCCTCGGGGCTGGAGCGCGATGGTCCAGCGGCCGGCCGTCCCACTCTCGGAGAACAACAGGAAATTCCGCTCGAGCGTGGTCATGTCCAGCGTGAACAACGCAAGGAACACGCTCGCGATCATGCGCACGGCCGGCTGTTCATCGGCCGAGAGGTTCAGCGTCCGGGCGCCTTCGGCCTTCTCGAGGATGCCCTGGGAGGTGAGCACGACCACGGAATCGAAAGGCTTCTGCGTGTGCCAGTACACCCCGAGCTCGCGTGCGAACACGAACTCTCCGGACGCCGTGAGCGGCTTGGGGATCTCGCGCAGATGCTTGACGTGCGTGAAGCGGCCCGACAGCACCTGGGCTTTCGCCAGATTCGCCGCGGGTTTCGCGAGCGTGGTGCGCAGCAGCTGCTCGCCCGTCACCGGTAGTTCGGCCGCGCCCGCGAGCATCGGCCACAGGCAAGCCAGCGCCAGCCAGGCGCGCCTCATGGCCGCGGCACTCCCAGCTTCTCGAAGACGACGGCGGGCGACACGAAGCACATCTCGCCGGTCTTCATGTCCACGGCGACCTGGCTGGTGCGGCCCTTGGTGAGCCGCGCGCCAGTGGCGGCGTCCGTCACCAGGTAGTCGATGAGCAGCCGGTTTTCCCACTCGCGCAGGCTCGCCTTCACGAGGATCCGCTGATCGAAGCGCAGCGGCTTCACATAGCGAACGTGCATGTCGATGATGGGCCACATGTAGCCCGAGTCGCGCATGGCGTTGTAACCGTAACCGAAGCCATCGAGCAACTCGCAGCGCGCGATCTCGAAATACTTGGCGTAGTGGCCGTGCCAGGCCGCGCCGATGGAGTCGACGTCGTGGAACGGCACGACGATCGACACCGTCGCTTCACGCAGTCCCGGGTTCGTGTTCATGCTTCGGCCTTCCGCCAGCGGCGCGCGGCGCGCCGGCCCAGCAGCATCGGCAGGCGCCACAACATGCCGAAGAAGAGCCGCGTGTGCATGGCGCTGATGTACACGTTGTCCCGCAGCATCTTGAAGTGCGAGACGCCATCCATGGGGTAGGTCACGCGTGTGGGCGTGTTGATGACCTCGACGCCGCTCCAGCTCATCCGCACCATGATCTCCGTGTCGAAGTCCATGCGCCGGCCGATGTGATGCCGGCGCCAGATCGCGCAGCTCGCCGCGAGTGGATAGACACGCAGACCGCACATCGAATCGCGGATTGCGAACGACAACGTGTTCACCCATACCCAGAAGTGCGTGATGTAGCGGCCATAGAGCCGCGAGCGCGGCACCGAATCGTCGTACACGGCCTGTCCGCTGATCAGAGCCTGCGGCCGCTGCCGGGCGAGCTCGAGCAGCCGGGGTACGTCGTTCACGTCGTGCTGGCCGTCCGCGTCGATCTGCAGCGCGTGCGTGAAGCCTTTCGCCAGCGCCGCATCGCAGCCCGCCATCACGGCCGCGCCTTTGCCCTGGTTCTCGGGCAGACGCTGCAGCGTCACCCAGTTCTCGCCCGCCGCGATCCGCGCCAGGACCTCCTGCGAGTGCGCGTCGGAGCCATCGTCCACGATGAGACACGGCAACCCGAGCGGACGCAGCGCCGCCACCACCTGGCCGATGGCGCCGGGATGGTTGTGGAACGGGATGAGGATGCAGGCCTTCATGTCATTACGCGGACTGGTCAGTGGAAGTGCACGCGCCCGCTCGAGCAGGCGTGGCCCTCGGAATCGAATGTGAACGACAACGCGCCGTCCTCCAGCCACAAGGTCAGCGTGACATTCGCGCCCGGCTGGATCACGCGCATGAACTTCACGCCCATGAGCGAATGAAATCTCGCCGGCAGCTCGAAGTGCTGGCGCGCGAGCTCCACGGCCCAGCCGATCTGCACCACGCCGGGAAGCAGCGGGACCTCGGGAAAGTGACCTTCGAAGTAGCGCAGCGAGGCGGGGACCGCGAATCGCAGCGTCAGTGATTCCTTCTGACCGTCGTGCGAGCGTTCGGCCGCGTCAATCTCGGGTAGTGCGATCACGATCTCGCGTAATCATCAGGCGGCCGGAGTGGCCATCAATGCTTCGATCGCATCGACGACGTCGCCCACCGTGCGCACGTGTTTGAACGCCTGCGGCTGGATCTTGCGGCCCGTGAGTTCCTTGAGCTTCAGGATGAGGTCCACGGCATCGATGCTGTCGATGTCGAGGTCGGTGTACAGGTTGGCCTCGGGCACGATCTGCTCGGGCTTGAGCTCGAACAGCTCCACCAGCACTCCCCGCAGGTACTCGAGGATCTCTTCACGCGATTTGATTTCGGTCATCTCGTCATCTCAGTTTGCGCCGCTCGTCCGCGCCGGCTCCGCCAGCCACGTCCGTTCGGGTGCCGCCACAGCCTTGGCGGGCTGCACCGGCGGCGATTCATAGTAAGCCAGCATCCACTGGCTCAGCCGGCGCGCGGAACGCGACGTCGATTCGCCGGCCTCCCGGAAGGAGCTCGCCGCGACGGGCGTGCCCACCTTCACGTTCATGTGGAACCGCCTCGCCGGCACCCGGTACCAGGGATTCCCCCGGTACAGCGTGATCGGATCGCAGGTGATCGTCACCGGCAGGATTTCCACGTCGGCCGCGAGGGCGATGTGCGCCGCGCCCCGTTGCAGCCGCATCGGCTGGCCCGGCACGCTGCGCGTCCCCTCCGGAAACACCAGCAGGGAATGCCCGTTCTTCAGCGTCTCCGCGCATCGGTCGACGAGTTCCTCGCCTTCCGAGTTCGGTATGTACCCGGCCCATGATACCGGCCAACGCAGGAAAGGATTGCGCCAAAGCCCGCGCTTCACGATGCAATCCACCTCGGGCAGCAGCGAGCCCAGCAACACCACGTCGATGAGCGTCGGGTGGTTGGCGATGATCAGCCGGCCGGGCTGGCGCAGGCGCTTGAGGCTCTCGGCTTCCAGGCCTTCGACGGCATAGGTGCAGATGCCCAGGCTGCGCATGAGCTCCATGTACACCTTGAACGTGATCTGCATGCCGCGCTGGATTCGCCGCCGGGCCACGTCCCGGCGCCACGTGGAAAGGCGGATCAGCGGGAACAGGGTCAGGCTGATGAAGATCGCGCCGAGCCCGAACACCACGAACACGAAGCCCGTGGCGGCCACCCGCCAACCGTGATTGAGCTTGCCGCTCATGCCCGACATGGAAAACGCACCATCACACGAAGAATTTTCCCGGAATCCAGAGTCGTTCGCGACGATGCAATCACGACTTTTGATATGTCGGGAGTATAGACTGTCGCGCCAATTCGGAGCCCTTGGAAATAATGTCCGGTCAATCCGCGGAAGAAGCCCTCATGGCGCAGCGCCTCGTCTCGGCGCTGGGACTCGAACACATTGCACCGGACGCCATTTCCCCCACCGCCCCGCTGTTCGGCAGCGGCGCCGACAGTGTCGGGCTGGACTCGATCGACGCCCTGGAGATCGCGCTGATGATCCAGCAGCAATACGGCGTGGAGCTGCGTTCGGACGATGCGGAGGTCAAATCGGCCTTTGGCTCGCTGCGTTCGCTCACCGCGCACGTGTTGCAACGTCGCATCCCGGCCTGAGACCCGCCCGCCCCGGCGGCCGCTGACATGTTCTGGCTGGCCCTGGGTTATCCCTTGCTCGCGCACCTCGCCGTGGTGCTGGCGGACCGCCGCCTCCAATGGCTGGCGCTGGTCTGGCTGATCGGGCTCGCCCTGATCGGAGCGCTGAAACAGCGCCGGGCCTGGGCCTGGGCGGTCTGGCTGGCGAGCGGCACGCTCCTGTACTGGCTGGTGGTCGCGGGCCACGGGTTGTATGCGCTGTACGTGCCGCCCGCGGTCATCCCCGCCGCCTTGTTCCTGCTGTTCGCAAGTTCGCTGCGCGCCGGCCAGGAAGCGCTGGTCACCCGCATCGCGCGAGTCATGCATGACGGCCCGCTGCCCGAAGACCTCGTGGTCTACACGCGGCAGGTGACGATCCTGTGGTGCGTGGTGTGCGCGTCGTTGTTCGCCTCCGCCGTGCTGCTCGCCGCGTTCGCCTCGCCGGAGTGGTGGTCACTGATGACCAATGTCATCCACTACCTGGTTCTCGGGGCGGTCTTCGTCCTCGAATACGCCTGGCGCCGCCTCCGGTTCCGGCATCACGAACACCTGGGCCTTATCCAGTTCCTGCGGCGCGTGGCGCAGGTGCGGATCGGACCGGGTTCGCGCGTCCCATGAGCCGTCTGCCGCTGCTCGCGGAGCGGACGCTCGAAAGCGGCATCGCGAACTGGCGCGGCGCGCGCGTCGATGCCGCGACTTTCGTGGCGCAGGCGGCGCAACTCGCCACGGCCCTGCCGGACGCGCGCCATTGCATCAACCTCGCCGAGAACCGGTACCACTTCCTGCTGGGATGGACTGCCGCCTGCCTGCGCGAACAGGTGATGTTGCTGCCGCCTAACCAGTTGCCCGCCGTGCTCGCCGACCTGCGGCGTGAATATCCGAGCCATCATGTGTTCGACGACGCCGCAGCCGAGCGGCTGCTCGCACCCGTGCGGTCCGCTGCGGCGCTGCCGGACTGGTCGCTGCCCGCGGAACGCGTGGCGGCGATCGTGTTCACGTCCGGATCCACGGGAAAACCCCAGGCGCATCCCAAGACCTGGGGCAGCCTGTTCCACAACTCGCGGCTGGCGGCGCGCGACGTGTTGGGCGGCGTAGAGCGCCACATCGTGGCCACGGTGCCCTCGCAGCACATGTACGGCCTCGAAGCCTCGCTGCTCGGCGCATTGACCGCCGGCTGCCGCATCCACGATCACAAGCCGTTTTTTCCCGGGGACGTGCGCGCCGCGCTCGAGGCCATGCCCGAGCCGCGCACGCTCGTCACCACGCCTGCGCATCTCAAGATCCTGGCGGCCGCCGGCATCGAACTACCGCCGCTGCATCGCGTGGTCTCCGCCACGGCGCCACTCGCCGCGGAGCTCGCGGCTCGAGCCGAGTCCCTGTGGCGCACGGAAGTCTTCGAGATCTTCGGCTGCACGGAGGCTGGCGTGATGGCGCATCGCCGAACCACGGCCGGCGCACGATGGCGCACGCTCGCGGGCGGCACGATGGTCCAGGTCGATGGCGCCGCCGAATATCGCGCGCCGCAGTTGCCGGCGGCGACACCGTTACAGGACCTCATCGAGTCGCATGGCGATACCGAATTCGTGTTGATCGGCCGCGCCGCGGACATGATCAAGGTGGCGGGCAAACGCACCTCGCTGCAGGAGCTCACGCGGCAGGTGACTTCCGTGTCGGGTGTGGAAGACGCCGCGGTGCTCGTACCCGACGGCGCCGAACGCCCCGCTGCGTTGGTGGTGGCGCCCGGGTTGTCCGCGCCGCAAGTGCTGGAGCGGCTGCGCCAGGTCATGGAGCCGGTGTTCGTGCCCCGGCCGCTGCGAGTGGTCGACCGGCTGCCACGCAACGAGCTCGGCAAACTACCGCGCGCGGAGCTGCTCGCGATGCTGGCGTCCTCCGAAGATCTGACCGAGATCCTGGTGCCGCCGGATCACCCGTCGCTTCCGGGTCACTTTCCCGGAAACCCGCTGGTCCCCGGCGTGGTGCTGCTGGACGAGGTGCTGGCGCTGGCCGAGGCACGGCGGCCCGGCACACTTCGTTCGCTGCCGGCCGTGAAATTCCTCGCACCCGTGCGTCCCGGCGAGCGGCTGCGCGTGCGGCTGGAGTTCGAGGGCGCGCGCGCGCGCTTCACTGCCTTCCGGGAATCCACGCCCGTGTTCGAAGGCAGTTTCGCTTTTGCCGAGGGCGAAGCGCCATGACCAGCGCTCCGGAGCGGGACTGGCGCAGCCATAAGGAGCGCGCCACACCGGCGATGGTGCGGCTCATCGTGTGGATGGCCGCGAACCTTCGCCGCTCGGTCGTCAGGCCGCTGCTGTATCCCATCGTGGCGTATTTCGTCCTGACCAGCCCCACCGCGCGCCGCGCCTCGCGCGACTATCTACAGCGAGTGTTCGGCCGGCGGCCCGGCTGGCGCGATCACTGGCGCCACTTCTTCGCGTTCGCGAGCTGCACGCTGGACCGCATCTTCCTGCTGTCACGGCGCTACGCCGAACTAGACGTGGCCGTGGACCGGCCCGAGGAAGTGCGCGCCGCCGTGGCGCGCGGCAAGGGCTGCCTGCTGTTCGTGGCGCATTTCGGCAGCGCCGAGTCGCTGCGGCTCATCGCCGTGGATCAGCGCCGGCTGCCGCTGTCCATCCTGCTCGACCGCCAGCATGGCCGCATGCTCATGCAGTTGCTCGAGGGCCTGAATCCGGAGCTCGCGAGCAGCATCATCGACGCATCCGAGCGGGGACCGAACCTCGTGCTCAATCTCAAGGAGGCGCTCGAGGCCGGACGCATGGTCGGCATCATGGCGGATCGCGCGTCAGCGACGGACCGCAGCGTGGAGGTGGATTTCCTCGGCGGCCGCGCTCGCCTGCCCGTGGGGCCCTGGCAGCTCGCTCACGCGCTGCAGGTGCCCGTGGTGCTGGGCTTCGGCAGCTATCTGGGCGGCAATCGTTACCACGCCCGCTTCGAACTCTTCTGTGAATCCCTGCGCCTGCCGCGCGAGAATCGCGAGGCCGCGATCGCCGGGCACGCGCAGCGATACGCGCAGCGCCTCGAGCATCACGCGCGCGAAGCACCGTACAACTGGTTCAACTTCTATGACTATTGGTTGCCGAAATGAAGCCGCTGCCGGTTAGCGCCTGGACCGTGAGCTCGTCGCTGGGCGCGGGCCGGGCCGCGCATGCGCGCGCGCTGCGCGGCGGCGCCACGGGTTTGCGCAAGATCGCCTTCGACACCAACACGCTCGATTGCTGGCTCGGCGAAGTCGCCGATTTCGACGTGCCGCTCACGGGCGTCTACGCGGAGATGGATTGCCGCAACAACCGGCTCGGCGCGTTCGCGCTGGCGCAGGATGGATTCACCGACGCCGTCGCGGCCAGTGTCCGCCGCCACGGCGCGGATCGCATCGGCGTGTTCCTGGGCACCAGCACGTCCGGTGTGTTGTCCACCGAGATCGCGTACCGCATGCGCGCACAGGGCGCGCTGCCCGCCGAGTTCTCGCAGCGATACACCCAGAACATCTACTCCATCACCGAATTCGTCACGCGCCGTCTCGGGCTGCGAGGTCCGTCGATGGCCATCTCCACCGCCTGCTCCTCGAGCGCGAAGGTGTTCGCGGCCGCGCGCCGCGCCATCGAGGCCGGGTTCTGTGACGCAGCCGTGGTCGGCGGAGTAGATAGTCTGTGCCTCACCACGCTGTATGGCTTCAATTCCCTGCAGCTCATCTCCGCGGACATCTGCCGCCCGGCCGACAGCGCACGCAATGGCATCTCGATCGGCGAGGCCGCCGGGTTCGCCCTGCTGGATCCGGCTGTCGACAGCGGCCTGCACCTGCTGGGCTACGGCGAGACCAGCGACGCGTACCACATGTCGTCACCGGATCCGAACGGCGCGGGCGCCGTGGCGTCGATGCGCGCCGCGCTGGCCATGGCCAAACTACCGCCCGGAGCGGTGGGCTACGTGAACCTGCACGGCACGGGCTCGGTGGCCAACGACATCTCGGAGTGCCGCGCCATCGTCACCGTGTTCGGCCGCGAGACGCCCTGCAGCTCCACCAAGGGCTGGACCGGCCACACGCTCGGCGCTGCGGGCATCGTCGAGAGCGGCATCAGCCTGCTGGCGCTGGAGCAGGGTTTCCTGCCGCGCAGTCTCAATACCGTGAACAAGGATCCGGCCATCGAGGCGGCCATCCTGCTGGAGACGCGCGAGGCGCCGCTGCAATACGTGATCAGCAATTCTTTCGGCTTCGGCGGCAGCAACTGCAGCCTGCTGTTCGGGAAGGCGGCATGAGCCAGGTGTTCGTGCAGTCCATCGGCTTCGCCGCGCCGGGCATGCCATCCTGGCAAGCCGCCCGTGCCGTGTTGCGCGACGAGGCACGCCTCGAGTTCACGCCGCTGGCGCCGCATTCGCCGGCGCTGTTGCCCGTCAACGAACGTCGACGCGCAACGCCCGCGGTGCGTCTCGCTTTCCAGGCCGCCGAAGACGCCACGCAGAATGCCGCGCGGCCGGCCGCGGGCATCGCGACCGTCTTCGCCTCCTCGGATGCGGACCTGTCCATCATCCATCGCATCAGCACCGCGCTCGCGAACACGCCGCGATTGATCTCGCCCACGGATTTCCACAACTCCGTGCACAACGCGGCCGCGGGTTACTGGCACATCGCCGCCGGGTCGCATGCGGCCTCGAGCACACTGTCCGCCTACGACGGTTCGTTTTCCGCCGGCCTGATCGAGGCCTATCTGCAGGTCCGCGTGGACTCGCAGGACACGTTGCTCGTGGCGTTCGACCTGCCGGCGCCCGAGCCGCTGCATTCCAAGCGACCGATCGCGCATCCCTGCTCGGTGGCGCTGCTCCTCACGCGTGAACGCACGGCGCAATCGCTGGCCGCGATTTCGCTCACCATCACTTCGGACGGCGAGGAGCGGCTGGCCGACGCGGGGCTGGAATCCCTGCGTTCCGGCAATCCCGCCGCGCGCGCACTACCCCTGCTGCGACGCCTCGCGCTGGGCTCGCCCGGCCGCGTGGTGTTGCCG
>JBKPPO010000220.1:0-10066 GCA_046733635.1 Pseudomonadota bacterium
TGGACCAACAAGAACGTCAACCCGGCCAAGGTCGTGCACTCGGGCCAGGAAGTCGAAGTCATGGTGCTCGACGTGGATGAAGAGCGTCGTCGCATTTCGCTCGGCCTCAAGCAGTGCAAGCAGAACCCGTGGAAGGAGTTCTCCGAGAACTTCAACCGTGGCGACAAGGTGTCGGGCCAGATCAAGTCGATCACCGACTTCGGCGTGTTCATCGGTCTCGCCGGCAACATCGACGGTCTCGTGCACCTGAGCGATCTCTCCTGGGACGTGGCCGGCGAAGAAGCCGTGCGCAACTACCAGAAGGGTCAGCAGGTCGAGGCCATGGTGCTGTCGATCGATCCCGAGCGTGAACGCATCTCGCTGGGCATCAAGCAGCTCGCGCAGGATCCGTTCAGCGAGTACATCGCCAGCAACCCGAAGGGCACGATCGTCCGCGGTACCGTCAAGGAAGTGGATGCCCGCGGCGCGGTCATCGACCTCGGCAACGGCATCGAAGGCCAGCTCCGCGCGAGCGAGCTCGGCCGGGACCGCGTCGAAGACGCGCGCACCGTGCTCAAGGTGAACGACGAGATCGAAGCCAAGTTCACTGGCGTCGATCGCAAGACCCGCACCATTGCGCTCTCGATCAAGGCCAAGGAAATCCACGAGGAAGCCGAAGCCGTGTCGAGCTACCGCTCCGAGCAGGGCTCGAGCAGTGGCACGAGCCTCGGTGATCTGCTCAAGGAGCAGATTGGCGGCGATCGCTAACCAACAAGGAAAACGGCCCCATGACGAAGTCCGAGCTCATCGAGATCATCACGGCGAAACAGAAACATCTGCCAGCCAAGGATGTGGAGCTCGCGCTCAAGCAGATCCTCGAGATCATGAGCGACGCTTTGTCAGCGGGAGATCGCATCGAGATTCGCGGCTTCGGCTCGTTCTCGCTGCACTTCCGGCCTCCGAGGCAGGGCCGTAATCCCAAGACCGGTGAGGCCGTTGCCCTGTCGGGCAAGTACGTTCCGCACTTCAAGCCCGGCAAGGACCTGCGCGAGCGGGTCAATGACGGCGCGGACCGGCCGATCCGGGATTGATGGGGACATTCCTCGTTTTCTAGAAAAAGGGGACGCGCCTCGCTGCTGCTTGACTGAGTGGCGAGGCGCGTCCCTTTTTTCTTGAAATCGAGGAATGTCCCCATTCGCGGCCTTTTCACATGAGCGCCAACCCCAACTATCCCGCATTCCTGGACCTCGAGCCCTGGCTCGGCGGCTCCATCGTTTTCGAAACGCCGTTGCCCGGCAGCAAGTCGCTGACGCTGCGCGATTGCGCCATCGCCGCTCTGGCCGACGGCGAAAGCTCGGTTCTCTATCCCGGCGAGGCCGACGACTACTGGCGCATGAAGGATTGCCTGCGCCGGCTCGGCATCGCCGTGGATGATTCCGCGGAAGGCCGCGTGCGCATCTCCGGCCGCGGTGGTGAATTCGCCCCCGGCCGCGTGCAGCTCGACGTGGGGCAGAGCGCGGTCACCACGCGACTCATGCTGGCCTTCGCGGCGCTGCGCGCCGACGAGACCGTGGTCGACGGCCACATCAGCATGCAGAAGCGTCCCAACAAGGACCTGGTGGATGCCTTGCGCGCGCTCGGCGCCGCCCTGGATTCGACCAACGATGGCTATCTACCCACCTCGGTGCGCGGCACGCGCGCGCTGCGAGGCCCGGCGAAAGTGTCGGGCACCATCTCCAGCCAGTATCTGACCAGCCTGCTCATCATCGCGCCGCTGCTCGAAGGCGGACTCACGATCGAGGTGGAAGGCGATCTCACGAGCAAGCCGTACCTGGACCTCACGCTCGACGAGATGCGCAAGTTCGGCGTCGAGGTGGAGAACCAGGATTACCGCAGGCTCGTCGTGCGGCCCCAGGTGTACCGCGCTGGCGAGGTGCCCGTGGAGGGCGACGCTTCCGCGGCGTCGTACTTCGCCGCGCTCGCCACGCTGCACGGCGCGAGCATCACGCTCGGCAATCTGGGCAATGGCACCCGCCAGGGTGATTACGGCTTCTTCGCGCTCTGCGAGAAGCTGGGTGCGCGCGTGCAACGCATGCCGGGCCGTACCGTCATCGGCGGCCCAGCGAGTCTCTCCGCCAACTTCGACGGTCCGGTGGACATGACCAGCATGCCGGACGTCGCGCCGACGCTGATGATGATCGCGCCATTCCTGTCGAAGCCCACGCGGATCACCGGACTCGCCACACTGCGGGTGAAGGAATGCGACCGCATCGCCGCACCGACGCGCGAACTGCGCAAACTCGGTGTGACCGTGGAGGAGGGGCCTGACTACATGGTGGTCGAACCGCTGTCGGCGGCGGCGAAATCCCGGAAGGAGCTCGTCGAGATCGAGACCTACCACGATCACCGCATCGCGATGTCCTTCGGCGTGCTGGGTTCGAAGCTGCCGGGCCTGCGAATCCTCGACCCGGGCTGCGTGGCCAAGACCTATCCGCAGTACTGGCGTGATTGGCAGCGTGCAGGCGAGGCGCGTCGCTGATAAGTTGCTCGCATGCGCCTCCGCGGCATCGGTCCCGAAGTATTACTGCTGTGTTTCATCGTCGTCGGCGCCGCCGCGTTCGCGCTGGGGCGGCGTACGGCGCGCGGCCGGCGCGTCCGGCGTGACATCGAATATTTCGCGGGCCTCGATCACCTGGTCAATGATCGCTACGACCGCGCCACGGAAGTGTTCACGCGGCTGGCGGACAAGTCTCACGAGGCCGACATCCAGTTCGCACTCGGGAGCCTGATGCGCCGCCGGGGCGAGGTGGATCGCGCGATCGCCACCCACACCGAGCTCGCGCAGCATCGCGAAGCCGCCGTGCGCGAGCAGGCGTGCTTCGCGCTGGGTCTCGACTACCTCAGCGCCGGACTCATGGATCGTGCGGAAGAAAAATTCCGCAGCCTCCTGTCGTCGGAAAAATACCGGCCGGCCGTGCTCGAGCGTCTGGCCTGGGTTTACGAGCAGCAGCGTGAATGGAAATCGGCGCTGGATCTGTGGCGCGAGCTGCCCGCCGACAAACAGCGTGAGCGGGCCGCCGTCGCGGCTCACTACTGCTGCGAACTCGGTGAGGCGGCGTTGGCCCGCCGCGAATTCGCCGGCGCCCGCGCGCAGGTTGCCGAGGCGCGCACCCATGTCGCGGATTTTCCGCGCGCCGCCATTCTCGCCGCGCGAATCGCTGCTGCCGAGGGCGAGGAGGCCAAGGCGCTGGACGCCTATGCCAGCGCGATGGCCGGATCGCGCGCTCGCCGCGCCGCCTTCGACCGAGAGGCCCGCACTGCCTTGCCGAACCACTACGACGAATTGTCGCGGCGTCTCGACGCTGCCGCGCCCGCGGAAGAGGAGATCCCCGCGCCGGCGCCCGCGCGCTTCCGCTGCGGCGAGTGTGGTGTGGCCAGCGTGACCTGGCACTGGCGCTGCCCGAGCTGCCGGAGCTGGGATTCCCTGCGAAGCAACGCGCAGGGCTGACACCGGAATATCTGCGGCTTCAGACCAGATTGCCCGCTCCGGAGACCCGCGCGCCGCTTGTTAGTCTCTCCGCATCCCGGCGCCGCCGGTTCACAAAGCAAGGAGGCTTTCATGTCACGTATTCCCTTCAGGAACCTGATCCCGACGCTTGCCGCGTTGCTCATGCTCGCGCCCCTGGTCCAGGCCGAGCCCGTCAACATCAACACCGCGGACGCCGCCGCGCTGGCCAAGTCGCTCGACGGCATCGGACCCGCGAAAGCCAAGGCCATCGTGGCCTATCGCGACAAGAACGGTCCATTCAAATCCGTGGATCAGCTCGCCATGGTCGAGGGCATTTCGCAGAAGGTCATCGAGAAGAACCGCGCAGACATCAAGCTCGGCGGGGACGGCGCCGCGGGCCAGAAGGCAGGGCCAAACAAGCCCGCGACCGGGCCTGCCGCACCGGCGCCGGCGGCCAAACCTGCCAAACCCGCCTCGTAAGCGGGTTCTGACGGTCGCGCACGGCGTGGAGACGTGCATCCCTTCGCGTCGTCGCGACCGCACACCTGCAGGATCTTGCTAGTTGCATGGTATGTTTCCGGCCCCCGATTGCCGGAGCAACCATGGCCAAGTCCGCGTCCCCGAAGAGAAAGAGCCGTATCGATGTCGCCGTATTCCCCGTGGCGGGACGAGGCACGCGTTTCCTGCCGGCCACCAAGGCCAGTCCCAAGGAAATGCTCCCCATCGTCGACAAACCTCTCATCCAGTACGCGGTCGAAGAAGCTCTCGAGGCCGGCGCGCGGCGACTGGTGTTCATCACCGGCTCCTCGAAGCGCGCAATCGAAGACCATTTCGACACGGACGGCGAACTCGAGAACCTGCTGCTCAAGCAGGGCAAGAGCGATCTGCTGAAGACGCTGCGCAGCGTGTTGCCCTCGTATGCATCCTGCATCTACATCCGCCAACCCGCGCCGCTCGGTCTGGGGCACGCGGTGTTGTGCGCCAAGCCCGCGGTGGGTGATGCGCCATTCTTCGTTCACCTGGCAGACGACCTCATCGATGCCGAAGAGTCCTGCCTCAAGCAGATGGCGGACCGCTTCGACGATGGCAGCGTCGTCGCCGTGCAGACGGTGCCGCAGTCACAAACGGATAAATACGGCATCGTGAAAACCGGCGCGCGCCGGGCGGATCTGCTTCGCGTGGACCGCATCGTCGAGAAGCCCAAGCCCGACAAGGCGCCTTCCAACCTCGCCGTGGTTGGCCGGTACCTCCTCACGCCGCGCGTGTTCTCGCACCTGGAGCGAATCGGCGAGGGCGCAGGTGGCGAGATCCAGCTCACGGATGGAATCGCCCGACTCATGAACGATGAAGCCGTGTATGCCTACCGTTTCGAAGGCAAGCGCTTCGATTGCGGCAGCAAGCTGGGCTATCTGCAGGCCAACGTGGAATACGCCCTCAAGCATCCCGAGCTCGCGAGTTCGTTCAAGAACTACGTGCGCAAGCTCTCGCAAGGCTTGTAAGCGGCTTCCCGCAGCCCCAGGAACTGCCGGCCCGCGCGCCGGTCTATCGGCGCGCGTGCTTCAAACCCATCGAGGTGAATCCATGTTCGATCCCAAGTCCCTTCTCGACCAGTTCCTCGGCAGCCAGGCCGGCGGCGGCATGCGTGATGCCGGTCAGTCCATGAAGGGCCGCCTGGATCAGTACAGCGGCAGCGGCGGATTCATGCGCGGCGCGGCCGCGGGTGGTTTGTTAGGCCTGCTCGTGGGCAACAAGAAGGTGCGCAAGATGGCGGGCGGCGCCGTGGGGTATGGCGGCGCGGCCGTGCTCGGCGCGCTCGCGCTCAAGGCCTACCAGAACTACCAGCAGAAGAAGTCGCCAGCGCCGGTGTCGCTGACGCCGGAGCAGTTCGCGCAGATCACGCCGCAGGCGCTTCCGGACGCCAGGCCCGCCGCGGATGGAAGTCCTTTCCAGCTGGTGCTCGTTCGCGCCATGGTGGGAGCGGCCAAAGCCGACGGTCACGTGGATGCCGAGGAACAGCAGCGGCTGTTCGGCCAGGTGGAGCAGCTGGGACTGGATTCCGAAGCCAAGGCGTACGTGTTCGACCTGCTGTCGCAGCCGGTGGACATGGCGTCGATCACGAGCGCAGTGACCACGCCGGAGCAGGGCGCCGAGGTGTACCTGGCTTCACGCCTGGCCATCGATCCCGACGTCCCGGCTGAGCGCGTCTATCTCGATGCGCTGGCGTCGCGGCTCAAACTACCGGCCGAGCTTCGCGCCCAGCTCGACGCCCAGGCGGGCTGATCCTCAACCGGCGCAGGTTTCCACGGCCGCGCCGGTGTTCCTGACGCCGAACGAGCGTACCGCGCCCAACGATCGCGTGAGTCCGCCGTCCACCGTGTTCAGGGTGTGCGTCCAGTCGACGATCCGCACCGTGTCGCAGCCGCCATTGGCACCGCGGACCAACTGGCCCATGCGGATGGTGTGCGCGATCTGATTGCCACCCGTCGTCGCGGAACTGCTCTGCACCGCGTAGTCCGAATTGTTGAACAGCGTGAACTGCCAGAGGTATTCCGTCAGCGCCTCGAGTTCGGCCGCGGTGAGCGGACGCTGATTCATCGCGCCGGCCGAGCCGCTGTCGTTGCGTAGATCGCTGCCCGCGCGATCCAGGTAGCCACACTTGAACACGCGGTGGCGCAGCATCGCCGAAGGGTCGGCGCGTGGCACGCGCGTGATCTCGAACTTCTGCGCATCGCCGTGGACTTCCGCGAGATCCGAGTACTGGCCATTCCACGTCGCGAGACGCTCGGACCAGTCGATCGCCTGCGCCATGTCGTTGGTGCAGACCTCGTAGCTCGGGCCCGCGGCCTGCGGCCCCGTGGCGAAATCCGTATTGCGGAGATGGCGCGTCGACAAAGTGCCCGACACGTTGGCCGGCCGCGCTTCCACGTCGAAGCCCGAGGGAGTGCGTTCGTCGCCCTTGTAGAGCCGTGTGGCGAGCTCGAGGTCCGCGCCCTGCGTACTGGAGACCGGTGGATTCGACCCCACCGGCGGCGTGACGACATTCTGCGGCGCCGAAGGAGCCGGCGCCGAGCCGCCGCCACCGCAGGCCGCGAGGCAGGTCACGCTCAACACCGCCAGAAGATTCTTCATGCCCTTCATCCAACTTAGAGGGGCCGGCGGCAGCACACGAGCACCTGCGAGAGAGGAGTACCGTCGGTCGGTGTGCACGAGCCCGCGAAGCTGCCGCCAGCGAGAGGTTGGCGCGGTTGTGCCCGCGCCCTGCATAGGTTTTCGGCGGCGATGCGGCAATGTTGAGCCAACGAATGTGATACGCGTCTCGGGTACGCGGCAATTTTCGACCCGGACGCTTATGTAACAGTTGTTGGCGCCGGCGTCACGCTCCACGTGGAACATGTAGTTAGGGCACGCATCGCGCCCGCCGCATGTGGTGGTGGCCAAAAAAAACGCGCCTTGCGGCGCGTTCGAGGTGACCTGGACAGCGACGGTTCAGGCGCTGTCAGGCTTCAGCGGAGAGTACGGATCCGGCGTTGGCGGCATAGGCGTTCGTCATGCCGCGCGGGCCGTAGGAGCGGGGCTCGTTGCCGGCGCCGGTGATGGCGCCGAGCAGGCCTTCGACCCGCTTGATCTGCGCGCCTACGAGCACGCCATTGCGATCGTTGAGGTCACGGCACTTGCGAGCGCGGGTCGCGCACTCGTCATACGGCCGGGCCAGCGTGCGCGAGGGATCGCACCACGCAATCATCTTGGCGAGACCCTGCAGATCGGCTTCGTAGCCGAGCATGCTGCACACGGAGCGGCGTTCTTCCTCGATCTTGAGCAGGCGGATCACGTTGGCCTGGCGCGATTCGGCCAGCGATTCCAGCGTGTCGATATCCCGCGAGGCGAGGGCGCCATGCTCACGGTCGAGCAGGGTTTCGAATTCGGATAGGGCGGCGTTCTCCTCGGCGAGGAGGCGGCTCAAGGTATCGCGCGTCAGCGTCGCATCCACTTCGTGGAATTCCCGGTGTTACTTGTGAGCGGGGATGGTCGCGAGCAGATCGACTTCGAAGCGCATCATCTTGTCGGCGACGCGCTGCGGATCGATGTGGTATCGACCTTCGTCCATCGCGCGGCGGACCGCGTCGACACGGCTCTCGTTGACCACCGGCAGCGTGCCGATGTGGGTCTCGAGGGCGGCCAGCGTACGGGCGTTGTCGGAGACGTCGATGTTCGAAACCGGACTCGTGGTCTCGGTCTTCTTGCCTTCGGCCGTGGATTCCCGAACGCGCGAGGTCGGGGCACTGCCACCCACCTGCACCGGTCGTCCATCCATTCCACTGATCTTGTTGGCCATCGCCCTATCTCCTGAATCTCACGTTTCCCGTAACGGCCTCGTCCCGGGAAACTTTAGGCGCCGTGACGTTTATTTGGCGCTCTTGCCGTCTGCCGGCCGTTTCAGGGCGAAACCCTCACCACGCTGTCTGTTTCGGCCAGACCCTCGACAATCTTTAGCGAATTGAGATTCTGGACACGCACGCGATCGCCGGCGCTGGCATCGGCCATGGCCTTGCCCGGCGCCCGTACCTCGAAACCGGCCGTCTGGGCCACCAGCGTCACCTGCTGGCCCCTCTTTATAAGGAGCGCCGCTTCCAGCGCATCCGCCGGGAGGGCGGTGCCCGCCGGAATGGGCCTGCGGGTGAGCCGTCCGCCCAGGTCCTCGACTCGCGCCACGAAAGGTGAGGCCAAGCCGGGCAACTCGCGTGTCTGCGCGACCACGTCGCGCGCGACCAGGATCTCGCCGCGCGCCACGGCGCGCTGCATCACCAGGACGGAATGCGACCGGCGCACTTCGACGGGAACGTTCAGCGTCCAGGCCGGCGCGGCGCAGCCTACGCGCACCGTGACGCGAGACTGCCCGGTGCGCGGCGCATTCGCGAAAGTGTCCAGTTTGCCGCCGCAGGCCGGCAGCCGCAGCCGCGAGTCGATCGCGGTCGCCTCGACCTTCACGCCGGTGAGCGCGGGATCGATGACACCGCGCACCGCCGTTTCAGCGGCGGCGCGGATGCCTTGCAGCGGGTGCACGCCGGGTTCGTTCGCCGAAGCGGGAGAGCCAAGGCAGAAGGCCAGCACCAGGGCCGGCAGGGTCAAACGATTGACGATCATGGGATGTAGTTAGCAATCGACGTGCCACGCCTACGTCTTCTAAAGAACGGGCCCGAAGGGCCGTTAACTTCATTGCAGAGCGGCGGACTGGGAGAGCTGCAGACGGCAGCCGCGGGGCGGCAAAGCCCCGCCACCCCCATCTCGGTCACGTCACAGACTGGAAGTCCTCCGGCGCGCAACGCGCCGCCCGGTACGCGAAAAGCGCCCGTGGCACGTCACTTGCTTTGCTCCTCGGCAACGCCGGCGCGACTGTGCGCCGACACGAGGAGTCGATATGCCCCTTAATCTGGACCAGTACGTGAGCGTGCACGCGACGGCGCTCGACGTGCGTTCGCGACGCGGCGAGCTCATCGCCAACAACCTGGCCAACGCCGACACGCCGGGATACCAGGCGCGCGACATCGACTTCCGCCAGGCCATGGCGCGCGCGGCCGGCAACGACACCGCCGGCGGCGTCACGCTCAACACCACGAGCGCCGGCCACATCGGCGGCAAGACCTCGGCCAGCGCCGAAGCGCATCCCGATCTCAAGTACCGCACGCCGCTCGCGCCGGCCCTCGATGGCAACACCGTCGATGCGCAGGTGGAGCAGGCCGCCTTCGCCGAGAACGCCGTGCGTTACCAGGCGACGCTCACGTTCCTGAGCTCCAAGTTCCGCGGCCTCATGACCGCGCTCACCGGCCAATAAGGGTAGCTAGATGTCCTCCTTCAAGGCTTTCGACATCGCGGGCTCCGGCATGGCCGCGCAGTCCGTGCGTCTCAACACCACGGCCAGCAACCTCGCGAACGCGGAGAGCGTCAGCGGCGACAAGGCCAACGTCTACAAGCCGCGTCACCCCATCTTCGAGGCCGTGAAGGCTTCGCTGACCACGAATCCCACCGACCCGCAGGCCAACGCCGCGGTCAAGGTGAGCGGCATCTACGAATCGCAGGCGCCCGCCGTCGCGCGCTACGAGCCGGGCAATCCGCTCGCCGACGACAAGGGCTACGTCTACGCGCCGTCCGTGAACGTGGTGGAGGAGATGGTCAACATGATCTCCGCCTCGCGTTCCTACCAGAACAACGTCGAGGTCATGAACACCTCGAAAGAACTGCTGCTCGCCACGCTGCGGCTCGGTCAATAAGGCTTCGAGGAGTTAGCTCATGTTCGACATGGACATCATCAACGCGGCGGTCAAGAACCAGAACCAGTCGCCTGAAGTCATGGCGCAGCGCCGCGCGGCCAACGAGGCGCTCGCGAAGAAGACCGAGCTCAACCAGGAAGACTTCCTGACGCTCATGATCACGCAGCTCAAACACCAGGATCCGTTCAAGCCGATGGATCCCTCGCAATACGTGGGTCAGCTCGCGCAGTTCAGCCAGGTCTCGGGCCTCGCGGACATGAACAAGCAGATCAGCGCGCTCACCGACAGCCTGCGGGGCAACGCCGTGATGGAC
>JBKPPO010000221.1:0-6045 GCA_046733635.1 Pseudomonadota bacterium
ATCATGAAGTGCTGGTTCGCAAGCAGGCCATGGAGGCCGATGCCGCTCGCGGACTCGACAAGCTCGCCTGGTGGCTTCGTCTCGGCAGTTGCTGGCTCATCACGCTGGCTTCGTATGCGCGCGCCCATCTCATCATCACGCTGACCGAAGCCGACGCGGCGGCCATCGCGCGCGCCTTCCCTTTCTTCGCGAAGCGCACCGTCGCCGTGCCCGCGCCCTTCGACGCGCCCATGCTGGAGTCCACGCCGCCGCGCGCCGGTCCGCGCGAACTGCTCATGGTGGCCAACTTCCATCACAGCCCGAACAAGGACGGCCTGCGCTGGTTCCTGCGCGAATGCGCGCCGCATCTCGAGCCGGGTTTCACGCTGCATCTGTGTGGCAACGATTCGGCGCTCGCGCCCGAGGACTTCGAGTCGCCGCATCTCGCGATCCGGCGTCATGGCTTCGTGGCCCGCGACGAGGACCTGGCGGCGCTCGCGAACATCGGGCTCGCGCCCATCGTTTCGGGCGGCGGCGTGCGCATCAAGAACCTGTTCCTGGGCGCGCTCGGCAAGGCGCTCGCCACCACGCCGCTCGGCAACGAAGGCATAGGCTTCGTCGACGGCACCCATGCCCTGATCGCCGCCACGGGCCCGGAGCTCGCCGCCCGGCTCAACGCGGCCGGCCGTGACCCGGATTACGTCGCGAGGCTGGGCGAGGCCGCCGCCGCGCATATCCGGACGAATTTCCGCCAGGAGGCCGTGCGGGCCCGCCTGATCGCGATAGTGCGTTCTCCGTCACGCCCCGGAGAACTGGCGGTCTGACAACGGGTTGAGGGGGAAGGCCGCATCGGTAAGATTCGCCAGCTTTTCAACAACCCACGAGCGAAACCATGTCGATTCCGGGTCGAGATGCCTTGATGTCCACCCCCTGGGGCTACCGCGCCTATATGGCGTTGCGCTGGGGCAGCCATCGCCGCGAGGCGCCTCGCGTGAATCCCGTGAACACCGTGCTCAAGAACAAGGCCCAGGTGGATGCCGCCGTGGCCGAAGCCGCGCGCCTCAAGCTGCCGCAGTTCAGCGATCCGCCGAAGACCTGGGACACGCTGGGCGCGCTGCACGAGATCGTGAGCCGCACGGATACCAGCGCCAAGATCCTCGACGCGGGCGCCGAGATGTACTCGCGCATCCTGCCCTGGCTGTACCTCTACGGTTACCGCGATCTCACGGGCAACAACCTGGTGTTCGACAAGAGCAAGACCGTCAAGCGCGGCACCATCAACTACGAGTACGGCGACATCACCGCCACGCGGTTCAAGGACGCGCATTTCGATGCCGTCACCTGCCTCTCCGTGGTGGAGCATGGCGTGGACCTCGAGAAGTACTTCACCGAGATGGCGCGCATCATCAAGCCGGGCGGCGTGCTCGTCACCTCGACCGACTACTTCGAACAGCCCACCGATACCAAGGGCCTCGAGTGCTATGGCACGCCGATCCGCGTGTTCACGCGCGCCGACATCGAGAAGGCCGTGGAATTCGCCAAGAAGGTCGGCCTGCGTCTCACGCAGCCCATGGATTATTCCTCGCAGGACCGCGTGGTCACCTGGAAGCAGTTCGGCCTCCAGTACAGCTTCATCATCTTCTCGATGATCCGGCAATAAGCCGGGCGCGATCGGGTTTGCCGGTGGCCGTCACCGGCAGCTCGGTCTCGAACACCACTTCGGAAATCGCCGCGTAGTTAGGGAGTTGGCGCCGGCAATGTTCGCGGATGCGATCGGCAAGCCCGGCCTCGGACGCCGCGGTGACGTGCAGCACGATGCGCTGGCCCAGCAGCTCGTCGGGCACGCCCACGGCCACGCATTGCTCCACGCCGCGCACCTCCATGACCACCTGCTCGATCTCGCCGGGGCTCACGCGCACGCCGGAGGTCTTGATCTGGTCGTCGCGGCGACCCACGAACCACAGGAATCCCTGCGCGTCGCGACGCGCGAGGTCTCCGGACCAGACCGCGGTTTCGTGTGGATTCGCCGGCCAGGGCTTGAAGCGGCGCGCCGTGAGCGCGGCGTCGTTCCAGTAGCCCAGCGATACGAAACTCCCGCGATGGACGAGTTCTCCGACTTCGTCATCCGCGGCGATCTCGCCGCGGTCGTTGACGATGGCCACTTCCTGACCGGGCACGGCTTTGCCGATCGAGCCCATGCGCGCGCCGAGCTCGGCGGGGTCGAGGAACGTGGAACGGAACGCTTCGGTGAGTCCGTACATGCAGAACACGCGCGTGCGCGGCAACAGCGTCTGCAGGTGACGGATCGTCGCCGGATGAAAGGCGCCGCCGGAATTGGTGATGTAACGCAGCGCCTCGGGCGGGGACTCGCGCCAGCGTGCGGCCGCGAGCTGCATCCACATCGTGGGAACGCCGGCGAGTCCGGTGGCGCCTTCTTCGTAGATCTCGTTGATCAGCGCCGCCGCGGACACGTAGTTGGTGAGCACCGCGCAGGCGCCCACGCGAAATGCCGTGGTGATCTGGTTGAAGCCGTAGTCGAAGCTCCAGGGCAGCGCGACGAGAATACGGTCCGCCGCGATATTGCCGAGGTACGCAGCGACGCTCTCCGCGCCCGACACGATGTTCCGGTGCGTGAGCATCACGCCCTTCGGCAAGCCCGTGCTTCCGGACGTGTAGAAGAGCGCGGCGAGATCGCCTTCCCGGCCGCCCATCGTGAGGGGATCTGCGTCCACGAGGAGATCCGCGAATCGCACGCGGGTCTGGCTGAACTCCGCCGACGCTTCTCCGGGGCCATCGCACGTGGCGATGAACTCCAATGCAGCGATGGGCATGAACGCCGCGAGCTGCGACAGCACGATGCCGCCCGTGACCAGCATGCGCGCGCCGCTGTCCTTGAGCACGTGCGCCAACTGACGCGCGCGCAGCGCCGGATTCAGCGGCAGGAAGACCGCACCGATGCGTGCCGCCGCAATCGCCAGCAGGATGGCTTCCGGCCGGTTCGGCAGATGCACGGCGATCCGGTCGCCGCGACGGATGCCCAGCCGCTCGAGACCCGCCGCCATCCGGATGGTGGCTTCGCGCACCTGGCCGTACGAGGACGACTGTCCGCGATATCGCAACGCCGGTTGCTCCGGCGCGCGTTGCGCGCTTCGATCCAGCAGTTCGTGCAGCAAGGTCATGACGGCGCCAATGTTAACCTTCATGCACGCGGCGCGCTCGTGATGCATTCCGCGTTTGCGTTCCCTGACTACTCACCATGCACTCACTGAAACAACTCATCCGGCGATCCCTCGCGTCAGCGCTCTACTACAGCGGCGCGCTCTACCTCTATGCGAGGTTGTTTGCTTCGGACCGCGTGGTGGTGCTCACGTATCACCGCGTGTTGCCGAAGGAGCGCGGCGACGCGAGCTTCTCCTCGCCCGCGATCGTCGTGACGCCCGAGACCTTCGAGATGCACATGCGCACCCTGCGCACCTGGTTCCGGCCGCTGAGCACGCAAGACTGGCTGGCGGGCAACCTCGCCGGTCGCCGCAGTCTCGTCACGTTCGACGACGGCTGGTACGACAACCATGCCTACGCCCTGCCCGTGCTGTCGCGCACCGGCGTGCCCATGCTGCTGTTCGCGGCCACTAACTACATCGGCAGCCGCGACTGCTTCTGGCAGGAGACGCTGGCCGCCCTGTTGTACGCGGCGCGCGGCGGCCGCGGCAATGGCGAGGCCAAGCTGGTGCTCGACGAACTCGGCGCGCGGGAGCTCTCGTCGCTGGACGGCGCTGCCGCGCGTGCGGCCGCGCTGGCGGCGGTATCGCGCGTGAAGTCCCGCAAGCTCAACCCCGATCACCTGATCGCACGGCTGCGCGAGGCGCTGCCCCCCGAGGCGCGCGGTCGCAGCGCCGAAGACCGTTTCCTCACACACGACGAGCTGCGCGCCATGCTCGAGAGCGGCCACATCACGCTGGGTTCGCACTCCATGACACACGCGCGCCTGCCGCTCGAGACCGACGCGGTCATCGAAGCCGAACTCGATGGTTCGCGTGACGTGATCCACGAGTGGACGGGCGAGCCGCCGCGCACGCTGGCCTATCCGAATGGCGATTACGACGCCCGCGTGGTCGAAGCCGCGCGACGCGCCGGGTACCGCGCCGCGTTCACCACGGATATAGGCGATCACCGGCGCGACAGCGATCCCCTGAGGGTCCGCCGCTTCAACATGCATGAGGCCACGGTGAACTCGCGTCCGCTGTTCCTGAGCCGCCTGCTGGGCCTGCTGTGAAGTCACGCGCGCTCGTCACCGACAGCGACAACCGTTCCGCACTGGCCGCCACGCGCAGCCTGGGCGCCGCGGGATACGAGGTGTTCGTGATGGGCGAGAAGGCCGCGACCATCGCGGCCGTGTCGAAATTCTGCAGCCGTTTCCTGCCCTGCCCGTCGCCGCAGAAGGATCCCGAAGGCTTCGTTGCCGCCGTGCTCGCCGCCGTGCGCGAACATGACATCGGGCTGCTGCTGCCGATGACCGAGATCACGACATTGCTGCTCACGCGCTCGCGCGCATCGCTGCCGCCCGGTTGTGTATTGCCGTTCGCCGAAGAAGCCACGCTGCAGACCGCGTCGGACAAGACGGCCATGATGGCGCTCGCGGATTCGCTGGGCGTACCCACGCCCGCGTCCGTCACGCTGAACTCGGCAGCGGAGCTGGATCAGCATCCGCGCCTGCCCTATCCGGTGGTCGTGAAGCCCGGACGCTCGCGTGTGCGCACGCCCACGGGCTGGCTGCTGACAGGCGTGACGTACGCCGCGGACGAGGCAGCGTTGCGCAAGCGCCTGAACGAACTACCGGCAGAAACCTATCCACTCATGCTCCAGGAACGTATCCAGGGGCCGGGGGAAGGTTTCTTCGCGCTGTATGCGCGGGGCCGCAAGGTCGCCGCCTTCGCCCACAAGCGCATTCGCGAGAAGCCGCCGAGCGGTGGCGTGAGTGTGTTGCGCGAGAGCGCGGAAATTCCCGAAGACGCGATGAAATACGGCACCGCGCTGCTCGACGCGCTCGAATGGCATGGCGTGGCCATGGTGGAGTTCAAGCGCGACGCCACGAGCGGCCGGTTGTATCTCATGGAGATCAACGCGCGCTTCTGGGGCTCGCTGCAGCTCGCCATCGACTCGGGTGTGGACTTTCCGGTGCTGCTGGCCCGCATCGCGGCGGGCGAGACACCCGAGCCCGTGCGTCACAAGGCCGGCGTCCGCAGCAGATGGTTGTTGGGCGATCTCGACGTGCTCATCCAGGTGATGACGAAGCCCCGGGCTGCACTGAATCTGCCGGCGGGGTTTCCGTCACGAGGACGCTACCTGCTCGAGTTCCTCAAATTCTGGGGCAAGGACCAGAAGGACGAGATCTGGCGGGCCGGCGATCGAAAGCCGGGGTGGTTCGAACTCAAGAAGTGGCTACGGGGCAGGTAACCCGCGAGTCCCGGGAGTGAAGGTGGAAGAACAAAAAGAAGTCGCGCCCGAGCAGCCCAAGCCATTCAACGAATTCGCTCCCGTGCTCCAAGGGCCCAAGGGCCTCGGCGGCTGGCTCATCCTGGTCGGGATCGGCGTCGTCGTCTCTCCGTTGCGACTGATGTACGAAGCCGTGGAACTCTATTGGCCGATCTTTCGTGACGGTACGTTCGACGAACTGACGAACCCGGCGTCGGAGATCTATCACCCGCTGTGGGGCACCGTGCTGCTGGGCGAGATGTTCACCAATTTCCTGTTCTTCGTGGCCTCACTCCTCCTGCTGGTGTGGTTCTTCGAGAAATCGGTGCGATTCCCCCGGTGGTACATCATCTTCGTGCTGACCAACATCGGGTTCCTGTTCGCCAGCGCCGCGGCGCTGCAGCTCGTGATGCCCGAGCTTCCGTTCATGGAGCAGTCCGACATCGTCGATGTCGCCAAGGCGGTGATCGCCGCGGCGGTCTGGGTGCCTTACCTGCTGGTGTCGGAACGCGTGAAGAACACTTTCGTACCGAAACCCGCCTGACGCTTCGAGAAGACCTTGGCGAAGATCGACCTCAAGAAGGAGCTGAAGCA
>JBKPPO010000222.1:0-1965 GCA_046733635.1 Pseudomonadota bacterium
AACGAGAAAGAAGCGATTGAGCAGATGCGTAATCGCTATGTTCACAGCCGACGTAATCTGTCGCCGCAGGTTGAAGCCTTGCAGCAATCGGATGATTTCCGACGTCAATGTAGCCACCTCTACTCGCGAGATTACAAGGACTGGATGATCCTGTCTGCGATATACAACGTACTCGTAAACATCAGACTTGCGGAGCGGCAAGTCAATCTGAGTGATCGTGGAGCGGCGGAATCGGCGATGCAACAAATTGCTTCTGAATCGTTTGAAAACGCTTATGACATCAAGGAGTTTTTGGGACCAAGATTTCGAATGTGTTTGGACTCATTCAACATCGTTTGCCTCATGGCCTGGGGCCCTGTAATTTCTTTTGTGTCAGCCGAGCAGTTTAGCTATCAGTTCAGGTTTTCAGGCACTCGGCCTTCGAACAGGATGGCGAAGTGGTTGAGGGCTTGTTTCCAGTGGCGGATGGGCATGGTCCAGCGGCGGGAGGCTTCGCGGATCGCCATGTAGACGATCTTCAGGGCGGACTCTTCGTGGGGATAAATCTTGCGGTTTCGCGTGAACTTGCGAATCACGCTGTTCACCGATTCGATCGCGTTCGTCGTATAGATCGCGCGGCGGATCGCCGGCGGGTAGTCGAACAGCGTGATGATGTCCGTCCACTTCGCCCGCCACATCTTTGCGATCGTCGGATATTTTGCATCCCAAGCTTGAGCGAAAGCATCGAGGGCCTGTTCCGCTTCGACGACCGTCGCCGCTTCGTAGATCTTTTTCAAGTCGGCGGCGACCGCCTTGCTGTCTTGTGTGCTGACGTACCGCAACGCGGCGCGGACCAGATGCACGATGCACAACTGCACCTTCGCCTCGGGATAGGCCGCGTGAATCGCTTCAGCGAAACCTGGCAGCCCGTCGATGCAGGCGATGAAGATGTCGGTAAGGCCGCGATTCTTCAAATCGGTCAAACAACTGAGCCAGAACTTCGCGCCTTCGTTTTCGCTGAGCCACAAACCGATGAGTTCCTTGTGACCCTCGAGATTCACGCCTAATGCCACGTAAACCGTGTGTTGCGCGACGCGGCCGTTCGCGCCGCGAACATGCACGACGATGCCGTCGAAGTACACGATCGGCCAGGTCTTCGCCAGCGGCCGCGTTCGCCAAGTCGCGACTTCGGCATCGAGATCGGACGTGATTTCCGAGACCAACTCGGCAGACACGTCAACGCCGTAGAGTTCTTCGACGATCTCTTGAATGTCGCGTGTGCTCATGCCCTTGGCGTACAGGGCGAGAATCTTTTCGTCAAAGCCCGGCACGCGGCGTTGGTGCTTGGGAATCACGAGCGGGTCGAAGGTGCCGTCGCGATCGCGTGGCGTGGCGAGCGTCAGTTCGCCCAAATCGCCTTGAATGGTTTTTCGCGAACGGCCGTTGCGGCGGTTGGGCGATCGCTTGCCGGAGCCGGAAGGCTGGCCGCTGGCGGGCTCGTCGTGGTGCGAAGGGATACCTCCAGCCGCTTCGGCAAGCGGCGTCTCGACCGCGGCCGGACTGCAAGTTGGCCGCCGGCCCAAGTGAACATCCATCTCGGTGTTGAGCATCCGCTCAAGCGCCGCCTTCATCATCAACCGCATTAGCCCATTGAGGTCCGCCGCGGTCGACGCCTGGTCAGCAAACTCCGCTGCGAGCTGCTCCGCCCGTGCTTGCAATGCCACATCCATGTGTCAAACTCCAATTCAGAAAAAGGTGACGCACAATACCGATTTCTGCTAGCTGACACAAGATTCGGGACAGGGCCTTTCGAAGTAGCGAATGCAAAACTGTTTACGATCCCGCCCCAGCCGATTCCTATCTTTAGTGCCGCCCTGACGCTTGAAACGGCATGCTGGATTGCATCATGGGCCGACGGAATGATCACTGCGGGTTCTTCTGTGGAAGGAATTGGCGAGACCGTGCGGGCCTTCTACGATGGAGGCG
>JBKPPO010000223.1:0-7771 GCA_046733635.1 Pseudomonadota bacterium
GAGGCATTACGAAATCGTGTTCCTGGTCCATCCGGACCAGAGCGAACAAGTCCCCGCCATGATCGAGCGCTACCGCGGAATGATTACCGCCGGTGGTGGCACGGTGCACCGTCTCGAAGACTGGGGCCGCCGCCAGCTCACGTTCCCGATCTCGAAGGTTCACAAGGCGCACTACGTGCTGCTGAACATCGAGACCGATCAGAAGACCCTGCAGGAGCTCACGGGCGCGTTCCGTTTCTCGGACGCCGTGCTGCGCCACCTCGTCGTCAACATGGACGAGGCCGTGACCGAGCCGTCGCCGATGGCGAAGGCCGCGCAGGAAGAGAAGGAAGGTGGACCGCGTCGCAGCCGCGACGATTCGCCGTTCGCCAGCGATGACGACGACATGGGAGTGAACGCTTAATGAGAGACGAGAAACCGCGTCGCAGTGGCCCGGGTGGCGGTGGCAACCGCTCCTTCTCGCGCCGTCGCAAGTTCTGCCGCTTCACCGCCGAAGGCGTGAAGCAGATCGACTACAAGGACCTCGCCGTCCTGAAGCAGTACATCACCGAGACGGGCAAGATCGTCCCGAGCCGCATCACCGGCACGAAGGCGTTCTACCAGCGTCAGCTCGCGGCCGCGATCAAGCGCGCCCGCTACCTCTCGCTGCTGCCCTACACCGACCAGCACTGAGTTAAACCATGGACGTCATCCTGCTCACCAAGGTGGCCAACCTTGGAAACATCGGCGACCGCGTGAAAGTGAAGTCCGGCTACGGCCGCAACTTCCTGCTGCCCAAGGGCAAGGCCACGCTCGCCACGCCTGACAACGTGAAGAAGTTCGAAGCCCGTCGCGCCGAACTCGAGAAGCTCGCCCGCGAACAACTGCAGGACGCCGAAAAGCGCGCTGCCGCGTTCAAGGACTACAAGCTCGAGATCACGGCGAAGGCCGGCACCGAAGGCAAGCTCTTCGGTTCCATCGGCACCGCGGACATCGCGGAAGCCGCGACCAAGGCTGGCCACAAGCTCGCGCGCGCCGAAGTGCGTCTGCCCACGGGCCCGCTGCGTACGGTCGGCGAGCATGTGGTTGCCGTTCACCTGCATACGGATATCGACATCCAGTTGCCGGTGGTCATCACGGCTGAAGAGTAAATCGCGCACAACGCGATGATTCGAAACGGCGCTCTTCGAAAGAAGGGCGCCGTTTTGTTTTGAGCACGAAGTCGCCGGTTTACGCCGCCGAAAAGTCTTTCCGCCCGTCGCGCGCGCGTGGAAAATGTTCCACAACGCGGGGAGTCATCCATGTCCAGCACACCGAAATTCAAGCGCGAGAAGCCGATCTCGGACGAGTTGCGCACGCCACCGCATTCGATGGAAGCGGAGCAGTCGGTGCTCGGCGGACTCATGCTGGATCGCGCCGCCTGGGACAACGTCGGCGACGTGATCACCGCCGATGACTTCTACGGCGCCGACCACAAGCTGATCTTCGAGAGCATCGCGTCGCTGTGCAGCGAAGCGCAGCCTTGCGATGTCGTCACGGTGTCCGAACACCTGCAGCGTCTGGGCAAGCTCGGCGAAGTCGGCGGTCTCGCGTATCTCAATACGCTGACGCGGGATACGCCTGGGTCCGCCAATGCGCGTTCCTATGCGGAGATCGTCAAGGAGCGTTCCCTGCTGCGCCAGCTCGTGACCACGGGCAGCGAAATCGCGAGCTCGGTGTGGAACGAGGAAGGCGAGACGGCGCGCGAGCTCGTGGAGTCCGCGGAGCGCAAGATCTTCGCGATCGCGGAAGGCTCGTCGCGCGGCAAGGGATATGTGAGCGCCAAGCAGGCGCTGCCCGCGCTCATCGACCAGATCGACGACCTCTACAACAATCCGAACAAGCCGCGCGGCCTGCCGACGGGGTTCATCGACTTCGACGCCAAGACGGGCGGCCTGCGTCCGGGCGATCTGCTGATCGTCGCGGGCCGTCCTTCCATGGGCAAATCCACGCTGGCCATCAACATGGCCGAACATGCCGCGCTCAAGGAAGGGGTGCGCGCGTCCGTGGCCATCTACTCGCTCGAAATGCCCGCGGAGCAGATCCTCACGCGCATGTTGTCCTCGGTGGGCAGCGTGCACCTGGGCAACATCCGCAGCGGCAAGCTCTCGGAAGACGACTGGCCGCGCATCACCGGCGCGACCAAGCAGCTCCAGGATGCCAAGATCTTCATCGACGACACGCCCGCACTCACGCCCACGGAACTGCGCGCGCGCTCGCGCCGCATCAAGCGCGAGCATGGGCTGGACCTGGTGGTCGTGGACTATCTGCAGCTCATGACGGTACCGGGGACGAAGGAGAACCGCGCCACCGAGATCTCGGAGATCTCGCGCGGTCTCAAGGCACTGGCCAAGGAATTGAGCTGCCCGGTGATCGCGCTCTCGCAGCTGAACCGCGGCGTGGAGCAACGCGAGAACAAGAAGCCGGTGATGTCGGACCTGCGCGAATCCGGCGCCATCGAGCAGGACGCGGACATGATCCTGCTCATCTACCGCGACGAGGTCTACAACCGCGAGACGCCCAAGAAGGGCATCGCCGAAATCGATCTCGCCAAGCACCGTAACGGCGAGATCGGCGAGATCCGGCTGACGTTCCGCGGCGCCAACAGCCGCTTCGAGAACTACGTGGATCCGACCTACGGCGAAGGAATCATGCGTTGATCCGGCTGATCCGCGCGCTCATCGATACCGCCGCGCTGCGGCACAACCTCGGAACCATCCGCGCGTACGCACCCGGTGCGAAGGTCATGGCGGTGGTGAAGGCGAATGCCTATGGGCATGGGCTCGTGACGACGGCGCTGGCGCTGGCCGATGCGGATGCGTTCGCGGTGGCGCGGCTCGAAGAGGGCCTCGCGCTGCGCGCCGCCGGCGTACGGACGCCCATCGTGTTGCTCGAAGGTGTGTTCAGCGCCGAGCAGCTGGCCGAAGCCGCGCATCACGGCTTCGAGCTCGTGGTCCACGATCCGCTGCAGCTCAAACTACTCGAGGCGCATCGCGGCGCCGAGCGCTTCGTGCTCTGGATCAAGATCGACACCGGCATGAATCGCCTGGGCTTCCGCCCCGAGGCTTTCGTCGACGCGCTCACACGGCTGCGGGCGCTCGCCGTGCCGGCGCTGGAGCTGCGCGTGATGACGCATCTGGCGCGTGCCGATGAATTGAAAGAGAAGATGACGGGCACACAGCTCTCGCGCTTCCAGGCAGCGCTGTCGGAAGCCGGCGTGGCGGAAGGTCCGCAGCGGCTCACCACCAGCATCGGCAACTCTGCCGCCATCCTCGGCTGGCCCAAGGCGCAGGGGCAGTGGATCCGGCCGGGACTCGCTTTATATGGAGTCTCCCCGTTCGCCGACGAGACGGCGTATTCGCATGGACTCAAGCCCGCGATGACGCTCGAGACCACGGTCCTCACGGTACGCGAGGTGAAGCGAGGTGAGACCGTGGGTTATGCCGGCGCCTGGAAAGCCGACCGCGACAGCACCATCGCCATCCTCGCCGCGGGCTATGGAGATGGACTGCCGAGGCATCTCGCGAACGGCACTCCCGTGCTGATCGCCGATGCGCGCTACGAACTCGTGGGTCGCGTCTCGATGGACATGATCGCGGTGGATGTCACGGGCGCGCCGAAGGTGGCGACGGGCGCGAAGGCCGTGATCTGGGGTGACGGTCTGCCGGTGGAAGAAATTTCGACACATGCCGGCACCATTCCTTATGAGTTGCTCTGTGGCGTGAGCCAGCGAGTGCCGATCGAACTCAAGTAGAAGAGGCATCCGCACGGAAGCGTTGTCATACAAGTGACATCGCGCTTGTGTCCAATCGCGGCACAACAAAATGCTGGCATCCGTGCCGGCAATCTTCCGACGGAGTACCCACGATGAGAACTTCCGGCCGCCTGGTGGCGGCAGCCATTGCCTCGATTCTTGCCGCTGCGTCGGCGTCGGCCAGCGAACGCGGCTCCAAGCAGGACTTCGAACGCGTCGCGCCGCTGAGCCTCAGCGTGCTCAGCAGTTACTCCACGGGTCTCGGAGAAGCTTCCGCGGAAATCGTTGCCTATGACAAGAAGTCGCAGCAGCTGTTCGTGATCAACGCGGCCTCGTCGAGCCTCGACATCCTGAGCGTCAAGAATGTCTGGTGGCCGACGCTCGTGAAGCGCCTGGATCTGTCGGCGCTTGGTTCGCCCAACAGTGTGGATGTGCACGAGGGTGTGCTCGCCATCGCCATCCAGGCGCCCGTCAAGACCGACACCGGCCTCGTGGGTTTTTACACGACGTCGGGTGAGCCGCTCGGCACGGCGCCGGCCGGTTCGCTGCCTGACATGCTCACCTTCACGCCCGATGGCCGCCACGTGCTCGTGGCGAACGAAGCCGAACCCAGCGGTTACGGCGCGGGCCAGGTGGATCCCGAGGGCACTGTGAGCATCGTGCGTGTGCCGCAGAACGCGGCCGAGTGGTCCGCGCTCGGCGCGAGCGATGTGCGCAACGCCGACTTCAGGCAATTCAACGGTCAGGAAGCCTCGCTGCGTGCCTCGGGCATCCGCATCTTCGGACCCGGCGCCAGCGCCTCGCAGGATTTCGAGCCCGAGTACATCGCGGTGTCGCCGGATTCGCTCGAGGCGTACGTGACGCTGCAGGAGAACAACGCCATCGCCGTGGTGGACATCGCCTCCGCGCGGGTGACGAACCTGCTGCCGCTGGGCGTCAAGGATCATTCCGCGCAGCCCGCCGTGGCAGCCACCTATGAATGGGAAGGCCTGCCGTCCATCGGCAAGACCGCCGCGGGCCAGGACATGGTGCTGGGTGGCTTCTCGGGCCTGGCCTTCGAAGGGCGCACGCGCGACGGCAAGCTCCGGTTCATCACGCACACGGATCGCGGCCCGAATGCGGAGCCCACGGGCATCCGGCGTCCTTTCGTGCTGCCGGACTTCACGCCGCGCCTGGTGCGCTTCACGCTGGATCCGGTGACGGGCGCGTTCGAGCTCAACAGCCAGATCCTGCTGCGTCATTCCGATGGCTCGCCGCTCTCGGGTCTGCCCAACACGGCGATTTCGGGTGACACCAACCAGCCGTACAACGACGAAGTTCCCGTGGACCTGTTCGGCAACGTGCTGCCGGTCGATCCGCTGGGCGGCGACTTCGAAGCGGTGGTCGTCGGCAAGGACGGCAGCTTCTGGCTCGGCGACGAATACCGCCCGGCTATCTACCACTTCAATCCGAAGGGTGAGCTGCTGCAGCGATACATCCCGATCGGCACGCATGCCGCGGCGGGCAAACCCGTGCCGGCGGCGGGGCAGGCGGGTGAGTTCGGCATCGAAGCCTTGCCGGCGGCCATCGCGCAGCGCCGCCAGAACCGTGGCATCGAGGCGATGACGCAGGTCAATGGCAAGTTCTACGCGTTCGTGCAGAGCCCGATCCGCAATCCGGTGAGCCTCGCGAACGGCGCGCTCAATGCCCTGCGCAACGTGCGTGTCGTCGAGTTCGATCCCGTCACGCTCGCCACGCGCCAGTTCCTCTACGAGATGGACAATCCGGCGCCGCTCGATGCGGCCGACACGCGCGCCGACAAGATCGGTGACGCCACGTCGAACGGCAATGGCGAGATCCTCGTGGTCGAGCGTGATGACGACAATGTGCCCAACACGGCGCTGCCGTCGATCACCAAGAAGGTCTACTCGTTCACGTTGGGCAACGCCACGGACATCACCGGTGTCGACACTATCTACCCGGTCGTGCGGGGTGGCGCGACGGTGAATCTCTCGCTGGACCAGATGACGGTCGCCGAACTCGCGGCGGTCAACGTGCGTGGCATCGCGAAGACGTTGCACGTGGACCTGGCGGCCGCGGGTTATGCGTCGGTGCAAAAGGTGGAGGGTCTGACGGTGCTGGATGACGGCCGCCTCGCGGTGGTCAACGACAACGACTTCGGCGTGGCGCAGATCGTGGTCGATCAGGCGACGGGCCTGTTCACGCGTGCGCCCGGTTACAACCCGGAAACGGTGACTCTGGGTCTGATCGACGTGCCGGGACTCGATGCCTCGGATCGCGATTCGAAGATCAACATCAAAGACTGGCCGCTGAAGGGGTTGTACCTGCCGGACGCGATCGCCGCGTACCAGGCCAAGGGCGAGACCTACCTGGTCACGGCCAACGAAGGTGACGCGCGTGAATGGCCTGGCCTCGTGGAAGAGTCCCGCATCAGCGCACTCACGCTCGATGCCGGCGCGTTCCCCAATGGCGCGACGCTCAAGACCAACGCCAACCTCGGCCGCCACACGGTGACCACGGCGCAGGGCGATGTCGACCGCGATGGCGACTACGACCAGCTGTTCACGCTGGGCGGGCGCTCGTTCACCATCTGGTCTTCGAAGGGCGAGAAGGTGTACGACAGCGGCAGCGAGTTCGAGCGCATCACCGCCGCCCGGTACCCGCTCAACTTCAACGCGAGCAACAACAACAGCACGCTCGACGATCGTTCGGACAACAAGGGTCCCGAACCGGAAGGCGTGGCGGTGGGCGAGATCGAGGGACGCACGTATGCGTTCATCGGGCTCGAGCGTGTCGGCGGATTGATGATGTACGACGTGACGGATCCGACCGCACCGTTCTTCGTCGACTACCTCAACAACCGCAACTTCGCGGCCGGCACGGGCGATCTCGGTCCGGAAGGCGTGCACTTCATCCCCGCGCAGGACAGCCCGAGCGGCCGCCCGCTCGTGGCGGTGGCCAACGAGATCAGCGGGACCGTGACGCTGTTCGAGGTGAAGAAGAAGTAAGAAATGGGGTCAGACCCCATTTCCAGGAAAAGGGGCCGGAGCTGGGGACAGCTTCGGCCCTTCTTGTTTGTGATGTCAGCGAACGAGGAGAGCGGCTTCGGTACTCGATAGGGACATTCAGAGTTTGCAAATAAAAAAGGGACGGGGCGAAGAGCCCCATCCCTTTTTTACCGCCTGGCGGCGGGCAAACTCAGAATGTCCCTAGGCCTCGAAGAACCCCATCTTCACGCCGGCGAGCTGGATCACGTCGTTGTCGACGAGCTTGCGCGCCTGGCTGCCGATGGCCGCGCCGTTGACCAGCGGATAGTTGTCCGGCTTGTCGGCGTCCACGTGCACGATGAAGTAACCGTCCTGGCGGCGCGTGATCGCGGCGACCTGGATGCCGGGGCGGCCCAGCGTGGTCAGGGCCTTGTTGAGCTCGAGCTCGCGGCCCGCGAACGAACCGGAGAGCACCTGCAACTTGGCCTTCTTGACCGGCGTCTTGCCGTCGAGACCCTTGCGCACGCCGCTCGCGGACATGTCCGCGGAAACTTTCTCTGCGCGATCCTTCGCCGCCTGCATCTTCTCGGCAGCGGGGCGCGACGACGGCTGGATGACCATCGTCTTTTCGAATTCGTCCTGGGCTTCGTCGTCTTCCACGAACCGCAGCTGGTGATGACCGACGGTCACGACGTCGCCGTGCTGAAGCGCATGCTTCTTGATGAGCTTGCCGTTCACGTACGTGCCGTTGGTGCTGTTCAGGTCCTCGAGGAACGAGTCGTTGAGGATGTTGATGATCAGCGAGTGATGTCCCGACACCGCGGAGTTGTCGATGCGGATGTCGTTGTCGGGGAGCCGGCCAATGGTGTACCGCTCCTTGTTCATGTTGTATTCGGCGAGCACCTGGTTATCCAGGCTCAAGACCAGACGTGCCATCGTATTCGTCCCTTAACTGAACCAGCCGAGAAGTTTGTCCATCACACCGCGACTCGCCGGGAAGGCTTCAATTGCC
>JBKPPO010000224.1:0-3558 GCA_046733635.1 Pseudomonadota bacterium
GCGCTCATGGAACGGCACCCGGAACGAGCGCGGGCGAGCCGAGGGAATCTGACTGGATGCAGGACATGCCAACCTCATTGCGCTAGAGCAGCGCGCGGGCTGGCTGCCTTCGAGCCCGGGGGACGGGCCTCAGGTGGCTGACCGGGATGCGGAAATGTTCGAGTGGGCTACTTCGTCAGGATGAGCTTGCCACTGCGCGTGACCTGCAGCAGGTAGCGCTGGGCCGCATGCTCTATCCAGATCCGGTGACCGCCGGCCAGCAGGTCCTTGGTGGACACCGATCGTTCGGCGGAGGGGCGCGTGGCCTGCACGGGCGCGGGCTTCTGGGACATCTCTTCTATATGCGTGGCAGACATGAGCACCTCAAATGCGAACACTTCTCATTTGCGGCCAAAGGATAGAACTGGCTTGCTGACATTGCAAGCATTGCGCTCGCTCAATGGAAACAAACAGTTACGGCCCGATAACCCGTGGCCCCGGTCAGAACGGCTTCACCACCACGAGGATGACGATGCCGATGAGCAGCAGCGCCGGCGCCTCGTTGAAGACCCGGTACCAGCGCTCGGAGCGCGCATTGCGGTCCGCGGCGAACTGCTGCACCAGGGCGAAACAGGCGCCGTGATAAGCCACGAGCAGCAGCACCAGCGCGAGCTTCACGTGCAGCCAGCGCATCAGTAGATAGTCCGGGAAAACCGCCAGCATGGCGACGCCGAATCCGGCGGCGAGCGCCGCGCCGATCGTCATGATGAAGAACAGTTTGCGCTCCATGACCTTGAAGCGTGCATTTCCCGGTGCATCGTCGATGGCGCCCTGCTGGATCTGCGCGTGATAGACGAACAACCGGGGTAGATAGAGCAGCCCGGCGAACCAGCTTACGACGCCGATGATGTGGAAAGCCTTGAGCCAGAGCATCAGCGCACCCCCGGCGCGATCTCGCGCTCCACCACGGCGCGAAACGCCGCCACGTGATCGGCACGAGCGTTCAGCGCGGGAATGTAGTGATAACTCTCTCCGCCCGCCGCGAGGAAGGCGTCGCGATTCTCCATGCCGATCTCCTCGAGCGTCTCGAGGCAGTCGGCCGCGAAGCCCGGACACATCACGCTGAGACGTTTGACGCCCCTGGCCGGCATCGCCGCTACGGCTTCGATGGTGTAGGGCTGCAGCCAGCGGTCCGCGCCGAACCGCGACTGGAACGAGACGCTCCAGCTGTCCGCGCGCAGATCCAGCTTCTGCGCGAGCAGAGCGGCGGTGCGTTCGCACTGCTCGCGATAGGGATCTCCGGCCGTGACATATCGCTCCGGGATGCCGTGAAAGGACATGAGCAGATGCTGCGATTGAGCCTGCCCGCTCCAGTGATCCCGGACGCTGGCGGCGAGCGACTCGATGTACGCCGGCTCGGCGTGATAGTCCGCAACGAACCGAAGTCCCGGCACCTGGCGAAGTTCGCCGAGCACCTCGCTCACCTGATCGAACACCGCGCCGGTGGTGGCGCCGCAATACTGCGGAAACATCGGGATGACGAGGATGGATTCCGCACCGGCGGCGCGAAGCTGGCCGATGGCCGCACGAACCGTCGCGCCGCCCGTGTACAGCATGGCCAACGCCACGGGCGTCGCGGAATCCGCGAGAGACTCCTGGAGCCGCACGCGCAGTTCTTCGCTGAACACGGAGAGCGGCGAACCCTGAGGCGTCCAGATGGCCGCGTACTTCTTCGCGCTGGCGCGCGGACGGATCCGCAGGATGATCCCGTGCAGAATGGGCAACCACAACCATCGCGGCAGCTCCACGACACGTGGATCGCCCAGTAATCCCGCGAGAAATGCACGTACGTCGCGCGTGGCCAGCGACGCCGGCGTGCCGGAATTGACCAGCAGGACGCCGTGTTTCATGCCGTTAAGTTCGAGGCCAACCAGTCGCGCGGCTTCAAGTAGTCCGCCAGCCTGGCTTCCGGAGAACCTGGCTCCGGTTTGTAGTCGTACCGCCACTCGGCCCGCGGCGGCAACGACATGAGCAGCGATTCCGTGCGGGCGCTCGACTGCAATCCGAAGCGCGTGCCGCGATCGAACGCGAGATTGAATTCCACGTAGCGGCCGCGCCGCAGCCGCTGGAACGCCAGCTCACGCTCGCCGAATGGAGTATCGCGGCGACGGCGCACCAGATCGACATACGCATCGAGATACGCATCCCCGATGCGGCGTATCAGCGCGAAGCAATGTTCGAAGTCCCCGCCGATGCCGGGCGTGGTGTCGTTGAGATCATCGGCGAACAATCCGCCGATACCGCGCGTCTCCGCCCGGTGGGGAAGATAGAAGTATCTGTCGCAGGCTTCCTTGAGAACGCCATGGACGGACGACCCGGCGGGCGCGCAAGCCGCGCGCGCTGCTTCATGCCAGGCGCGAGCATCCTCGTCGAAAGGGTAAACGGGTGTCAGATCGAAGCCGCCGCCAAACCACCAGGTCTCGCCGCCGCGCGCGGTGAACAGCCGCACGTTGGCGTGGGAGGTGGGCGCGTACGGGTTGACCGGATGCACGACCACGCTAGTGCCCATGGCGCGAAACGGCTGCCCGGCGATGTCGGTGTGACGCTCGCTCGCGGCCGCCGGTAGCTTGGCGCCCGAGACGTCACTGAACGCCACACCGGCGCGATCGAAGGTTTTCCCCAGCTCGATCAGCGACAACCGGCCATTGCCGGAGAGCACGTCGGTAGGGGGGCGGGTCCAGAGGTCGCGGCGCTGGGGGCTGTCCGGATCCAGCGATGCCCAGGCATCCGAGAGCCGCCTGTGCAGACCCGTGAAATATTCCCGTGCGGCGTCGATCTCCCGTTCGCCGATGGGCTGATGGCGCGCCGCGGTCATGGCGCGCTCCGGAAGAGATAGCCGCGGCCACGCAGCGTCACGATGTGCACCGGGTACTCCGGATCGGGCTCGAACAGCTTGCGCAGGCGCAGGATGAAGTTGTCCACGGTACGGTCGGTGGGGAACTGATCCATGCCCCAGACTTCTTCGAGCAGGTCCGCACGCGTGAGCGCGCGATTCTCGTTGGCCGAGAACACTTCCATGAGCCGCAGCTCCTTGTCCGACAACGACACCTCGCCTTCATTGGTGCGGGCCTGGCCCGTGTCGAAGCGCACCCAGTAATCGGCGAACACCAGCCGCGGCGGCGCCGTCGCCGGCCGGCCGCTGGCCCGCCGCAGTAGCGCGCGCACGCGCGCCAGCAGCTCGTTCACGTCGAAGGGCTTGGGTAGATAGTCGTCCGCGCCCGCGTCGAGGCCGCGCACCTTCGAGCTTGTGTCGCTGCGCGCCGTGAGCATGAGGATGGGCACGCCGATGCCGATGTCGCGTGCGTGGCGCGTCAATGCGAAACCATCGCCGCCCGGCAGCATCACATCGAGGATGGCGAGTTGATAGTCGCCGCCCGAGAGCAGTTGTTTGCCTTCGGCGAAGTTCTCGGCCGTCACGATCTCGTAGCCCGCGTGCCGCAGGTTAACGGCCACGAGTTCGCGCACCAGGCGTTCGTCCTCGACGATGGCGATGCGATCAGCCATGCGCCAGCCCCTGTC
>JBKPPO010000225.1:0-17268 GCA_046733635.1 Pseudomonadota bacterium
GCGCCCGTGCCTTCGCGCGTCACCCAGAGCCAGCCTTCGTCGCCATGGAACTTGAGACCGGTGTTGTGTTTGTCGGAGACGTTCACGACGATGTTCTTCGGGTACTGCAGCGTGATGTCGTAGGAGCCATGCACGTTCCAGATGCGCTCCTGGTCCGGGAACGAGCCCTTGCCTTCGATCTTGCTCGGGCCCTGATTGTCGAAGCCCAGCGCCCAGTTCATCGTGTCGTAGTGATGCGAGCCCCAGCCCGTGATCATGCCGAGACAATACGACTCGTTGCGCAGCCAACCCGGACGGCTGTAACCCACGCGCGGATGCACACGTTGTTCGGTGTAGTACCTGAACGGCGTGGGGCCTAACCACTGGTTGTAATCCAGGCTGGCCGGAATCGCCTCCGGCCCATTGTCCGGCTGCGTGGGATCGGTCGGCAGGCCGATCTCCACACGCTGCACGTTGCCGATGCGTCCCGAGCGGATGAGTTCGGCGGCGCGGCGGAACTGCTCCCAGGAACGCTGCTGGCTGCCGACCTGCAGGATGCGGCCATGACGCTTCACCGCGTCACGCAGGATCACGCCTTCGGCGTAGGTCATCGTGAACGGCTTCTGCAGGTACACGTCCTTGCCGGACTCGATGGCCGCGAGCGCGAGCTCCGCGTGCCAGTGGTCGGGCGTGCTGATCACGATGGCGTCGATGTCCTTGCGGGCGACCATCTCGCGATAGTTCTTGTAGACGGCGATCTTCGGCGACTTCACGCCGCGCTCGGCGTAGGCCTTCTCGATGATCGTGACACCATCGGCCGCACGCACCGCGTCGAGCTCGCACACCGCAACGAAGTCGGCCATGCCGGACTTGATGACGCCCGGCATGTCATGGCCCTGCGCGATGCGGCCGCAGCCGATCTGCCCCACCCGGATCCGCCGGTTCGCGCCCCACACGCGCGAGGGAATGAAGAGCGGCGCCGCGACGCCGAAGGCTGCCGCCTGCACCAGCGATCGTCGGGAAAGCTTTTTGTCTGTCATGAAAACGGTCCGCGCGTTGGAAGGAAGGGCGAGTATATGCCCCTCATTACGACGCCTGAACCCGGCGAAAGCCGTTACTCGTAACGCAAGGCTTCGATGGGATCGAGCTGCGAGGCTTTGCGCGCAGGGTATAGACCAAAGACGATACCCACGCCCGCACTGACGCCCAGCGCGATGAACACGATCTGCGACTTGGTCTCCATGATCCAGCCGAACTTGGGCGCGATGACCTGCCCCAGGCCCACACCGAACAACACCCCGAGCGCCCCGCCGAGCGCGGCCAGCACCAGCGCCTCGACGAGGAACTGCGTCATGATGTCCGCGGGCTGCGCTCCCACGGCCATGCGGATGCCGATCTCGCGCGTCCGTTCGGTCACGGACACCAGCATGATGTTCATGACGCCGATGCCGCCCACCACGAGCGAGACCAGCGCGATCGCAGAGAGCAGCAGCGTCATCGTCTCCTGCGTCGACGTGAGCATCGACGTCATCTCCGCCATGCTGCTCGTGGAGAAGTCGTTTTCATCGTCGGGGCCGAGCTTGTGCCGCTCGCGCAGCAGGTCGGAGATCTCCTGGCGCACTCGTGGAATCGCTTCCGCCGACACCGCGCTCACGGCGATGCGCCCGGGCACGAACTTGCCGAGGCCGCGCTGCATGCGTGTCTGGAATGCGGACAACGGGATGTACACGCCGTCGTCCTGGTCCTGGCCCATGGCGTTCTGGCCCTTGCGCTCCAGCACGCCCACGATCGTGAACGGCGCATCGCGGATGCGGATGATCTGGCCGATGGGATCGACGCCCGGACCGAACAGGTTCTCCACCGTGGTCTGGCCGATCACCGCGTTCTTGGCCGCACTCGCCTGATCGGACTGCGTGAACAGATCGCCACTCGCCACGGACCAGTTGCGGATGATGAAGAAGTCCGGCGTGGTGCCGGTGATCTGCGTGTTCCAGGTGCTGGTCTCGGAGATCACGGGTTGATTGCTGTTGATCTGCGGGGCCACGGCGCGCACCGAAGGCAGCTCGGTCTGGATGGCGCGCAGGTCTTCCCAGGTGATGGTGGGTTGCGAGCCCGCGCCGCCGCGGCCGCCCGGACCCTGGCTCGCACCCGAGAACAACATGACGATGTTGGTGCCGGCGCTTTCGATCTGTGCCCGCACGCGGGACTTGGCGCCCTCGCCGATGGACTGGATGAAGATGACCGCGCCCACGCCGATGATGATTCCCAGCGTGGTGAGGAACGAGCGCAGTTTGTTCCGTCGCAACGCGCGGCCCGCGAGGCGCAAGGTTTCGCTGATGGGGATCATGAAGCCGCCGCCAGGACCGGGGTCTGCCGCTCGTCGCTGATCACCGAGCCGTCCTTGAGCATGAGCTTGCGTGCCGCATAGGCCGCGATGTCGGGCTCATGCGTGACGAAGGCGATGGTGATGCCCGAGTGCTGCAGCTCCGTGAGCAGCCGCATGATGTCGATGCTCGTGGCCGAATCCAGGTTTCCCGTGGGTTCGTCGGCCAGGATCAGCGGGGGACGCGTGACCAGCGCCCTGGCGATGGCAACGCGCTGTTGCTGGCCACCCGATAGCTGCGACGGCGTGTGGCCCGCGCGGTGACCGAGACCCACCCGCTCGAGCGCTTCGCGCGCCCGTTTGTGCCGCTCGGCCGGCGGCACCTTGGCGTAGATCAGCGGCAGCTCCACGTTCTCGAGCGCCGAGGTGCGCGAGAGCAGATTGAAGTTCTGGAACACGAAACCGATGAATTCATTGCGCACGCGCGCGAGCTCGATGCGCGAAAGCTTCGCCACGTCCTTGTCCGAGAGTAGATAGCTGCCGCGCGTCGGCGAATCCAGGCAGCCGAGGATGTTCATGAGCGTCGATTTGCCCGAACCCGAAGAACCGGTGATGGCGACGAACTCGCCGCGCTCCACGGACAGGTTCACGTCACGCAGCGCCGCGAACTCGGTGTCCCCGGTCTGGTAGATGCGGCCCAGGTTGCGAAGCTCGATCAGCGCCATGCGATGCCTAGAGGATGCGGAAGCCGCGCTGGCCGCCCTGCCCGCGCTGCTGTCCGGCGCCCTGACCTTGCCCGCCCGCCGAGAGGATCACGGCATCGCCTTCCTTGAGCGCACCGCCGGTGATCTCCGTGAGCCGGCCGTCGGAAATGCCCGTGGTGACTTCTCGCGGCTCCGGCTTGCCATTCACGAGTACGTACACCGTACGTTTCACGATGCGTGGAGACGCTTCTTCATCACCACCTCGCTCGCGATTCGCGCCGCGTTCACGGCGCTGGCCGCTGGCGCCGCCTTGCGCGCGGTCGACGCCGACGCCGGCAGCGCCCGGGGGCCCTTCACCTTCGGGGCGGAATCGCAACGCGGCGTTCGGCACGGTGAGCACATCCATGCGTCGATCGACGATCACGCTCACCGTGGCCGTCATGCCGGGTTTGAGCTTGAGCTCCTCGTTGGAGACGTCGATGACCGCATCGTAGGTCACCACGTTCGACACCACCTGCGGCGCATTGCGGATATCGCGGATCGAGCCGCGGAACGGCTCACCGGGATAGGCATCCACCGTGAAGGAAACTCTCATGCCGGGCTTGAGCCGGCCGATGTCCGATTCCGCCACGTTGGTGTGAACCTCCATCTTCTTGAGGTCCTGTGCGATCGTGAAGATCACGGGCGCGGAGAGTGAGGCGGCCACGGTCTGGCCCACGTTCACGGCGCGCGAGATCACCACACCATCGGTGGGCGACAGGATGTCGGTGTAGCGCAGATTCGTGCGCGCCTGCTCGAGAGACGCCCGCGATTGCTGGAGCTGCGCCTGCGCCTGTTCGACCGAAGCATGCGCCGCGCGCGAATTCGCCACGGCGGTGTCGCGCTCGGTTTCCGAAATCAGGCGTTGCTCGTACACCTCGGTGGCGCGGCGTGCCTGGCGATCCGAATCCTCGGCGGCCACGGTGAGCCGCGTGACGTTGGCCCGCGCCGCCGCGACATTGGCCTCGGCCTGCACGACCGCCGCCTGGAACAGCGCAGGATCGATCTTGGCGATTCGCTGGCCTTTCTCGACCGGCGAGTTGAAGTCGGCAAACAACTCCTGGATGCGGCCCGAGACCTGGCTGCCCACGTCCACGGTGACCACCGCCTGGAGGCTCCCGGAGGTGCTCACGCGCGAGATGACGTTGCCCGTCACCGCGGGTGCGGTCTGGTATTCGGGGGCGGACTCACGGCCGCTCGTGCATCGATAGAGGACGAACAGCAGGACGAGAACGATGGCGGCCAGGGAAACGAGGCGGCCGCGGGAAAGTTGTTTGAACATTGTTGCCGGTCTGAAAAGCGCGCTCTGAACGCGCATCAGTGTAGATCAGACCGCGGGAACCGCGTTCCCCTAAAAGTTCATCGGTCGATGTCAACCTCGCCTGGCGATCGACGTTACGTCCCGGCTCTGCGCCTTCAGCGGCATGGCCGTTTCCGCACGCAGCATCGGCTCGATGTCGGCCACCGACAGCGGCCGGCTGTGCAGATAGCCCTGCGACTGGTCGCAGCCCAGGTGTTCCAGGATGTCGAACTGCTCGGGCGTCTCCACGCCCTCGGCCACGGTGGTCATCTCGAAGGCCTTGCCCAGCGCGATGATGGTCTGCGCGACGGTGCGGCCGGTGCCGCTGGTGGTGAGGCCATTCACGAACGTGCGGTCGATCTTCAGCATGTCCACCGGGAGTTCAGCGAGCCGGCTCAGCGAAGAATATCCCGTGCCGAAGTCATCGATGGCCACGCGGATTCCAGACCGGCGCAGCAGCCGGAGTTGTGAGACGGCCGAGCTCACATCGTCGATCAGCACGCCTTCGGTGATCTCGATGTCGACGCCGATGTTCTCGTGCCGCCATTCGCCCACGAGATCCAGCATGTGATCCGCGAAGGCGCGACGACGCAGTTGCACCGGCGAAATGTTGACCGCCACGCGGCCCGGGGAAAGTCCGGCGCCCTGCCAGCGGCGCAGATCGGAGGCCGCCTGACGCAGGATCCAGTCACCCATCGGGACGATGAGGCCGTTGGATTCCATGAGCGAGAGGAACGCGCCCGGCATGACCAGTCCTGCTTCCGGATCGCGCCAGCGCACCAGGGCCTCGAGACCGCGGATCTGACGCGTCTTCACGTCGATCTTCGGTTGATAGTGCAACTCGAATTCCTGGCGCTCGACGGCGCCGCGCAGCCGGTGCTCCATGGTCATGCGCGTGACCACGGTGGTGGATAGTTCGAGACGGTGCGGCAGATATTTCTCGCCGGTGCTCTTCGCACTGCGCAAGGCCGCCTCTGCGTTCTGCACGAGTGCGTTGGCGTCGTTGCCGTTGTCGGGATATCGCGCGAAGCCGCACTTCACGTCGACCGGGATGCCGCGGCCATCCACCGTGAACGGCGCGCGGAATACTTCGCTCACCTGCTCCTGCATCCAGTGCACGGCCTCGTCTTCGTCGCCCGCGGCTTCGAGGATCAGGCCGAAGGTGCCGCCACCGAAATGCGCCAGCAGTTCGGTGGAATCCAGATGGCGCTTGAGCCGGTCCGCCACCTGCTGCAACAGCAGGTCACCCGCGTGACGGCCGAAAGAGTCGTTGATGGTCGAGAGCTGCTCGATGTCGAGCACCGCCACCGCGGGTGTTCCCCGGCGGCCGATGCGCGGCTCCAGCGCTCGCACGAGGCGTTCGCAGAACAGTCCCCGCTTGGCGAGACTGGTGAGCGGATCGAAGTAGGACAGGAAGCGGACTTCGTCCTCCTTGCTGAGGTACTGAAGCGCGAACGAGAGATTCGCCACGAGCTCGCGCAGCATGCGCGACTCCTCGTCCCCCACGGCGCCCACGTCATAAGACGTGAGCAACATCGCGCCCACGGGCGTGCGGTCCACGAGCAGCGGGAATGCGACCACGCTGCGGAAGCCTGAATCCATCAAGGGAGCGCGCGCGGCCAGTGTCATCTCGAGCGTATGCAGGTCATTGCAGATGAGCGGCGAAGCGGTGCGCAGCACGCGGCCGATCACGCTCGAGTCATCCGCCGGATTGTCGGCGATGCTGAAACTGAGCTGCTGCGCATTCTGGTTGTCCACGCTGCCCGACCAGGCGGTGGGCCGCGCGGTGCGCGTTCCGGGCTCGATGAGCGCCACCATGGCGCTGGCATACCCGCCGACCGACGTTGCCAGGCGGCAGGCTTCGGCCAGGATCTCGCGGCGCTGACGGATGCGCACCATGGCGCTGTTCACACCGGAGAGCATCTTGAGCACCCGGGTCAAGCGGCTGATGTGTTTTTCCTGGCGACGGCGTTCGGTGATGTCGCGCTCGCTGCCACGGAAGCCGGTGACCTGCCCGTTTTCGCCCAGCAACGCGAGCATGTTGCGTTCGAGCCAGCGGTAGCTGCCATTGCGATGGCGCCAGCGGGCCTGGAGATTCGTGGCCGTGCGCTGGTTGGGACCCAGCGTGTGCATGGCGAAGTCGAGTGCTGCCAGGTCTTCGGGATGCACATACTGGGAGGCCTGCGTTCCCAACACTTCCTCGGGCGCGTAACCCAGGATGCTGCGCACCGAAGCGCTGCAGAACGTGAATTTGCCGTCGCGGTCGTGTTCCCAGATCCAGTCCTGCGACGTGACCACGATGTCGCGCAACTGCTGTTCGAGCGCGCGGCGGCTGCGGCGGCCGGTGGCGTCGTTGAGCGCGCGGCGAACCGCGGGCACGAGGCGCGCCATGTTGGTCTTGAGCACGTAGTCGTACGCGCCTCGCTGCAGGGCGTCGATCGCGCGTTCCTCGCCGATGGTTCCGGAGAGGAATATGAATGGGATGTCCGGCGTCATCTCGCGCACGATCTCGAGCGCGGATATGCCATCGAACCCCGGCAGCGTGAAATCGGAAAGCACCAGGTCGGGCCGGCTCTCTTTGAGCTGGCGCCGCAGCGCACCTTCTGAATCCACCCTGCTCCAGCGGCAGGTGAAGCCCCCGGCCTCGAGCTGACGGATGGCGATCTCCGCCTCCGTCGACATGTCTTCCACCAACACCAGGTTGACTGGCTGCATCTCGTTCTTCCCCGCGATTAGTTAGGCCGCCTCACCCTTTCGGCTGCCGAACGGTCGCCTGCTTCCCGTGCGCCGGTTCGTGTCCCCCGGCCGGCGCATCTGGCTGCAACTTAGTCCACGGAAATTTGTATGCATGTGATGCGTTCCGCAGACGTATGAAGAGACTACCCAGTAGATAGATGGAAGGGGTTGATTTTTCAGGAGCATGCGTGTCGGAGGATTCCCACATAAAGAAATGAGAGTCGCCCCTAGGCATTTGTCAACGTGCGGGGTCGGAGCGGAAACTACCGCGCAAAATACGTATACAGGGATTCACCTACGGAGCCGATGATTCTCGTGAGTCCTGGAGGAAGGAAGTGACTCGAAAGGGTGATAGGGACGTGAACACGCACATCGCAGAGACCCAGGCTGAACATAAGCAGGCGCTGCTCATCGTCGACGATGAGCCCGCTTCGATGCGCGCTCTGTGCGACACGCTGGAGTACGAGGGATACCAGACCTACGGTTTCACCTCGCCTGCCGAAGCGTTGGCGGCCATGCGTGAGCGGAGTTTCGATCTGCTGCTCGCAGACCTTCAGATGCCCGGGACCAACGGCATCGACCTCATGAAGTCGGCGCAGCTGCTGGATCCCACACTCGTCGCCGTGATCATGACGGGACATGGCGCGCTCGAAACCGCGATCGCGGCGATGAAAGCCGGCGCGCTCGATTACATCCAGAAGCCCATCAAGCTCGCCACCACCCTGCCCGTGCTGGAACGCGCGCTGGCCGTGCGGCAGCTCCGTATCGAAAAGAAGCGACTGGAAGAAAGCGTCCGCGAACGCACCGAAGAGCTGAAAATCGCGAACCGCGAGCTCGAAGCGTTCTCCTATTCGGTATCACATGACCTGCGCGCGCCGCTTCGCGCGGTCTCGGTCTTCACCCAGGCGCTGCTCTCCGATCACACCGGCGACCTCAACGACGAGGGCAAGCGGCTGCTGCAGAACGTGAACGCCGGCGCCGCCCACATGGACCGGTTGATCACCGACCTGCTGCGTCTCGCGCAGCTCAACCGCCAGCCGCTTCACAAAACACCGACGCGATTCGGCGATCTCGCGCGCAAGGTCATCGACGGCATGGCGCATGAGCGGAGCGGCCGGGACATCGAATTCGTGATCGCCGACTTCCCCCCCTGGCAGGTGGATCAGGGCCTGATCCAGCAGGTGTTCGTGAATCTGATCTCGAACGCCATCAAGTTCACGCGCGAGCGTGAGAAGGCGCGGATCGAAATCGGCTATCGCATGGACGGCGCCACGCTGGTCTGCTTCGTCAAGGACAACGGCGTGGGCTTCAACATGAAGTACATGAACAAGTTGTTTGGCGTGTTCCAGCGCCTGCACTCGGCGGATCAATTCGAGGGCACGGGCGTGGGCCTGTCCATCGTGCGCCGGATCGTCGAGCGCCATGGCGGCAAGGTCTGGGTGGACGGCCAGCAGGATCAGGGCGCCACGTTCTTCTTCAGCATCCCCGACGCCTGAATCGTCAGCGCGCTGCCGTGACTGGCGGGGCCGCCGGAGCGGCCGTGATTTCCGTCTTCATAGGACCTTCCGGCGCCGCCGGCTGAGCCGGCTCGCCCGGAATCGCCGTGGGCGCATCCGCGACGTTCTGCACGGGCAGGTCCGAGACCTTGGCTTCCGCATCGGCTGCCTTGGTCATCACGACGATGCTGATGCGGCGATTGATCGGATTGCGCGGGTTCTGCTGATCGAACAACACGGAAGAACCGAGGCCGACCACGCGCGAGATCTGCGCCGTATCCAGGCCCGCGCCTTCGATCGCGCGGCGCGCGGAATTCGCACGATCGGTAGATAGATCCCAGTTCGTGAAACCCGTGAGCCCGGCATACGGCGTGGCGTCGGTGTGACCCGTGATGCTCAGCCGGTTCGGCACGGTCTTCAGGTAGGTCGTGACTTCCTTGAGGATGTCGATGGTGTACGACTTGAGCCGCGAGCTGCCCATGTCGAACATCGGGCGGTTCTGCGCGTCGACGATCTGGATGCGCAGCCCTTCGGGCGTGATGTCGAGCAGCAGCTGGTCCTTGAAAGGCTCGAGCGCCTGGCTCTTGTCGATGGCTTCCTTGAGATCCTGCATGAGCGCATCGAGCTGCTTCTTCTCGAGCTCCTTCTGCGCTTCCTCGGCGAGCTGGGCCTCGCTCTTGAGATCGATCGGCTTCGCGGTCTCGGTCATGACCGTCGCACCGATCTTGTCGGTCTTCTGCAGCGAGGTCTTCGGCGCATCGAGACCGCCGCCCAGGTTGATGGGCGAGGAACTCGCGCCGCCCGGGCCCATCTGGCCCGGCGCGGGTTTCACGCTCTTGCCGGGCTCCATCGAGGGGTTCTTGAAGTAGTCGAAGATGGCAGCGCGCTGCTCCTTGGAGACGGCCGTGATCAGCCACATCACCATGAAGAACGCCATCATCGCGGTCACGAAGTCCGCGTATGCCACTTTCCACGCGCCACCATGATGGCCTCCGGCCACCTTCTTGACGCGCTTGACGTAGATAGGGCGCGGAGCGTCGTCACCCTTTTTGCCTGCCATCTTGGGCGCTCCCGGATCAGTGAGCGGCCTTGGCCGGCGGTGGCTTGCCCTTGAGATGCGCTTCGAGATCCGCGAACGTCGGGCGCACTTCGCTGAACAGCAGTTTGCGCGCGAATTCCACGGCCACGGGCGGTGCGTATCCGCGCACGCTCGCGACGAGCGCCATCTTCACGACTTCGAAAGCCTTGCCTTCTTCGTTGGCCTTGTGCTCCATCGCCGAGGCGATCGGGCCTACGAAGCCGTAAGCGACGAGGATGCCCAGGAAGGTTCCGACGAGAGCGGCGCCGACCTTGTGGCCGATCGTGGCCGTGTCCGCGCCTTCGAGCGCACCCATGGTGTTCACGATGCCGAGCACCGCCGCCACGATGCCGAAGCCCGGCAAGGCGTCGGCGACCTTCTGCACGGCATGTGCGGGTTCGTGCGCTTCCTTGTGATGCGTCTCGAGCTCGTACTCGAGCAGGCTCTCGAGCTCATGCGGATCGAGCGATCCACCCACGATGAGGCGGAGGCAATCGGTGATGAACACCACCATGTGGTGATCTTCCAGCACCTTCGGATACTTCTTGAAGAGCGCGCTGTTCTCCGGCTTCTCGATGTCCGCTTCGATGGCCAGCAGACCTTCTTTGCGCATCTTCACCAGGATGTCGTAGACCAGCTTGAGCAGGTCGACGTAGTCGTCACGCTTGTAGCGCGCGCCCTTGGGAAGCGAGAGCGCACCCTGGAACGCCGCCTTGGAAACCTTGGGCGGGTTGCTGATCATGAACGCGCCGAGCGCGGCGCCGCAGATGATGACGATTTCGCTGGGATGCCAGAGCGCGGCGATCTGGCCGCCTGACCACATGAAGCCGCCGAATACACAGCCGGCAACGACGATGGAACCGATGATCTGGATCATGTGAGGAATACGACCGACGGGCGCACTTCGCCCGTAACCCATATCGGTCCGATCCGGCCTTCCTGAAGCTTATCGGCCGCGGACCGGCAAACCTTTGCCTCAACCCGGAGACGCGTCACAACCACCCGGCCTTGATAGGGACCAAACTAGGAGTTGTCCTGTCTCCGGAGGCTCGATGTTCCGCAAATTCCTGCTCGGTCTTGGTGCTGTCACATTGGCGTTCAACGCACAGGCGGAAGACCCGCAGTGGCTCAAGGACGCTCGCGCGAAAGAAGGCGCGAAGATTTCGCTGCATGAGATCAGGAGCACGGACGGATGGTTCAAGGCGCGTGTACCGGCAAAAGCCGTCGGCGCGATCGAGTTGGCCGAGGGTTCCTACTCCCTGCAGCTCGATGTCGGCGCACCCTCGCCCCTGAGCTGCGAGGTGTATCCCGAAGGACTGGACATGGCGGATGGGTTGCGGAGCAACTTCGAGAACATCATCCGCGAACCCGGCGAGGGCAACACCGTGGAGATGCACGTGCTCGAGTCCGTCGACGCCGGCAACTGGGACGATGTGCCCTGGCTGCAGGCTCACTGGCTGTTCCGGATCTTCAACGGCAAGGACAAACTACTCGGCGGCGCTCGTCAGTACGCCTTCGACAAGGACGGCGTGGGCGTCTACTGCGGCTTCAGCGATTTCGGCTACTCGAAGACCACCGCCGAGGTGGTGAAAACCTTCGCGACCAGCCTCACCTTCAACAAGCCCGCCGCGCCGGCGTATTACCGCGAGATCCTCGTCTGGACCCTGCGCGGCATGAACATCGGCGTGACGAACACGCGGTATGTGCGTGATGCCGATGGCGATACGAAGTCTTCCGTGGAAATGGCGCTGCTGTTTCCCGTCAATGGCAAGGCAAGCAGCTTCGATGCGGTGAGGCATGAATGGGTGCAGCCGGGTGGTGAACTCATCAACGCCGTCGCCGTGGTCGGCGAGAACGGCAGCATGGCGTCGAACCTGCAGCTCGCCTTCCAGGATGGCAAATGGATCATCACCGGCAAGCGGCTCGGCAAAGAGGTCGCAAATCCGGTGCCGGCCGATACGACCCCCGGCAGCGCCATCGGACTTTCATTGGCGTTGCGCGAGCTCGCGGCGCGCGAGAAGCCCGTGGGCGCGGAACACCGGATGTGGATCTGGGACGGTGGCGATCTGCTGAGACTCAATCAGTCTCGCGCGAAGATCACGGGCGTCACCGCCGATGGATTCGTTGCCGACTACACCTTGGGCAAGGACAACTCGAAAGTCACGCTGGATCGCAAAGGCGCCGTGCTCGGCATGCAGATGCCGATGGGCCCGATGACTCTGGAGATGCGCCGCGCCTACACCAGCGGCAGCTTTTGAACCGGCACGCGGACCGCGCGGTACTCCGTTCGGTATTCACGCGCGCAGCGGTCACAACCGCGCGACTGCCAGAACTCCTTGCGCGCTTCGATGAGGGCGGCTTCGACGTGCTCGAAGTTCCCGAGATACGCCTTGTCCATGGGCATCTTCTTGCAGCCGACCCTGTGGACTTCGTGGGCGCCGTCGTCTTCCGCGTGATTGTTGATGAAGTAGTGAGACATCGTTTTCTCGGTGATCCTGTTAGGAGATGTCGCCAGCTGGCGTCAGGACTCACCTGATGACGGGAAACCGAGACGGGCGTCTCACGCGCGAGTGGTTATGACCAATGCGGACGGCGCCGCCGCTCGCGCTCAGCGTCCCACCGCATCCCCCCAAAGTGGCAACGCTTGCCCCCGGCAAGGGTGTCCCGCGTGAATCCCGTGCCTCCTACGCTGCTCCTGCCCAGCCAACCAGGAGGAAACATGTATTCGCGATCCCTCGCAGCCATCGCGCTGTTGACACTCACGTTCAGTTCGCCCGGCGCCCTGGCCGCCGACACCCGCGCGGATGAGCGCGCTTCCATCCCGGGTTATCGCTACGGCGATCCCAAACTCGCGAAGTCTCCCGTCTCGCTGGCCGACCTCGAGTTGCTCAAGAAAACCGTGCTCCTCGGCGAAGAGGACGTGAAGTATCTGCGCAAGGCGGGCGAAGTGCTGGTACCGCAAACCGAAGCCATCCTCGATGTCTGGTACGGCTTCGTCGGCGCCAATCCGCACCTGGTCTATTACTTCGGCAACAAATCCGATGGCAAGCCGAACGCCGATTATCTGAATCGCGTGCGGAAGCGATTCGGCCAGTGGATCAAGGACACCACCGACGCCAACTACGATCAGGCGTGGCTCGACTATCAATACGAATTTGCGCTGCGCCACACACGCGCCGGCAAGAACAAGGCGGACGACGTGAAGAGCGTGGATCACATCCACCTGCGTTACCTGATCGCGTTCATCGTACCCATCTCCGCCACCATCGAGCCCTTCCTCGCCAGGAGCGGCCTGCCCGCCGACGAGGTGAAGAAAATGCACGCCGCCTGGACCAAGGCGCTGGTGCTGCAGGTGACCTTGTGGAGTCATCCTTACGTCAAAGAAGGCGATTTCTAGTTGCGCCCCGGGCCGCGCTGGCTCCTCCCCCACTACGGCCGGCGCGGCCCCTTTTTCCGCCGTGGAAGTAGAATCCCGGCATGTGTTACTCCGCCCAGATCCAGCAGGCCTACCTCTCGTATCTCAAGCGCACGGGCGCCGAGATGGACATCGATCAGTTCGCCGAGATCTTCGGCGCGCGCGTCGAGGATTCACGCATCCGCATTCCGCGCGCCGTGGAGCGGTGGTTCGCCGAGCCGAAGAATGAGCAGGAAGCGCGCATACACGCGCTCATCGAACGCCATCGCGCACTCGAAGCCAGCAAGCTCGAGACCGAACTCTTCACGCAGAAGAAGCGGCTCAACGACGCCGAGCGTACGCTCGCAACCAGGACCACCAAGGCCGCCAGCGAAAGCAAACGCATCGCCACCACCAAGATCGAGAAGGCGCGCGAGCGGCTCGAGAAGCTGCGGGATCCGAAGGTGCACCTCGAAGACTCGCGTATCTATCCGCTGCACTACGCCCCCATCGTGATGCAGGACGGCGACCGGCGCGTGGTGCGGCTCGCGCGGTATCACTGCCGCAAACCTTTCGAGCGCGCTTCCGTCGATCGTGACCTGCCCGGGCTCTACAACGCGCGCCGCGACAGTCTCGGCAAGTACTGGAAGGATTTGTTCGGCGCGACGCACGGCGTGATGCTCGTGGAAACCTTCTTCGAGAACGTACAGCGCGAGGGCCGGAACCAGGTGCTGCATTTCATCCCGCGGCCCGCCGACACCATGCTGGTGGCCTGCCTGGTGTCGAAGTGGTTAGACCCTGCGGGCGGACCGCCGCTGCTGTCGTTCGCCGCCATTACCGATGAGCCGCCACCCGAGGTGGCGGCCGCTGGCCACGACCGCATGATCATCAGCCTCAAACCCGAGAATCTCGGCAAGTGGTTAGCCCCGGCCGGGCACTCGCTCGACGAGTTGCAGCAGGTGCTTGCGGACCGGCACGCGCCGTATTATGAACACGAGGTCATGGCCGCCTGAGCCACCGCACAAGGGAGTGCATATGAGTTACCAGTCGCCGCAAGTCGTTCACATCGAATTCAACGCTGCACGCACGATGGCCAACTGCGAGGTGCGATTCGTGGATGTGCCGCCGCCGACGAGCAACGCGGGACACCGCTCGATCACGGTGACGGCGTTCATTCCGCTGGATCCGGGTGATCCGGTGGATGTGATCAGCGCGCGGGCGATCAGCGTGGCCCGGGTGGCGATTGCGGATGCGGCGGCGCAGGCGCCGTAGCGCTATCTACTGGTGAGACTACGGCCGGAGGGCCGCGAGATTGGTCGGGACGCCGAGATTTGAACTCGGGACCCCTTGCACCCCATGCAAGTGCGCTACCAGGCTGCGCCACGTCCCGCCCGAGAAACCATTCGCCACCACGACCGGGGTCCGTCGCGGGGCCGCATGATACCCAAGACCGCCGCCGAAACACATCCCGGCGGCGGTCCGGATCGAAAATCCCATCAAATACTTCGGGGCGTTGAGTCGACCGAGCTACGCCTGGCGGCAGGCCTGCGCATCCGAAGGCGCGGCCTGCAGCCGGATATAGGGGTTGTCCGAGCCGATGATTTCGGGTGAGGCCCCCAGGAGCTGCGCCCAGCGTCCCGCGATCGCCTGCTCGTCGGCGCGGTCGCCGTCGTCGAGCAGCACGACGCAATCCGGCCGCAGCTTGTCCATCATCACGGGCACGAGGCCGTAACGGCCTCCTCGTGCGCCGGCCGGGGGCCCGTCGCAGATCACCATCGATATCTTCGGCGGGATGGCCTCGACCTGCGGCAACGAGTACCAGTCGAAATCGCCGAAGCTGCGCAGCGGCGCCACGCACAAGGTGACCGAATGGATGCGGTACTTGCGCAGGCAGTTCTGCACGCGTGCGGCGTACTTCCCATCATGCTCCAGCGACCACATACGAATCCCGCGCGACTGCGCCAGCGCACCGAGCAGGATGGTGCCGAGACCCGACCCGCATTCGAGGATAGGACCGTCGGTCTTCCGCGCCTCGCGAAGACATCCGTCGACGAATTCCTGTGGTACCGACCAGCCCCATCCGGAAACCAGATCACCTAACAAGCCAGCACTGACTTTCCCCGCGCCCGAGTGCACCTCGCGCTGGAACCGGCGCATGGCCTGCCAGAACCTGAACTGCTGGATGCGTCTGCCGACCCGCCGTTCGAGCGACCTCGTGAGGCTCCGTCCGGGGGCGGCCTCGCCCATGATGCTGGCCATACGCACTGTCCTCCGTGTTGCGTGAACGGAGTGTGCGCGCTTCCATGTTCCGGGCCTCGCTGTAGCCAGCCGCCGACGTCGGCGGACTGCTGACATCGGCGGAATCGCGGGGCGCTCAGCGACGCCCGGCTACCAGAAGTAGATGTAGATGCTCGCGATGATTCCCAGGATCACCACCGTGTGGAAGATCTCCCAGAACCCGTAGCTCTCCCGGTCCTGCGCCTGGTGCTGCGCCGACACCGAGCTGTAGGTGAGTCCCGCGAGCTGCTCGATCGACGCCTTCGGCGTGAATTTGCTGACGATCGCGATCACCGAACACGCGAACACGAACAGCAGGAAGCTGAAGTACAGCCAGTTCATGTCCACGAATGCCTGGATGGGGCCGGGGAAATCGACGCCCTTCTCCTTGTGCAGTATCTCGAGCACGAGGCGGAGCATGCCGAAGAAGAAGCCGAGCGCGAGACCCCAGAGGCCGGACTTCGGCGTCACTTTGCTCGAGAAGATGCCGGCCATGAACGCCGCGGCGATCGCCGGTGCGAGCAAGGACTGCACGAGCTGGAGGTAACCGTACAAGCCTTTGTCCAGGCCTTGCAGGAACGGGATCCACAGCATGCCGAGCACGATCACACCCGCGGTCGCGAGACGGCCCACGTTCACGAGCTTCTTCTCCGGCGTGTCCGGCTTCAGGCGCTTGTAGAAGTCCACCGTGAAGAGCGTGGCCGTGGAATTGAACAGCGACGCGAGCGCGCTCATGAGCGCAGACAACATGCCTGCGAGCACGAGACCGCGCAGACCTTCGGGCAGCATGTTCGACACCAGCACCGGGAACGCGCTCTGCGGATCTTCACCGATGCGCTCGAAGCCCGGCGTGCCGGCCTTGTAGAGCGCCACGGCGATCATGCCGGGGATCAGGAAGATGAATACCGGCGTGAGTTTCAGATAAGCCGCGAAGATCGTGCCGCGACGAGCTTCCTTGAGTCCGCGCGCCGTGAGCACGCGCTGCACGATGTATTGGTCGGTACACCAGTACCAGAGACCGATGATGGGCGAGCACAGCAACACGCCGAGCCAGGGCATGTCGTCCGCGCTGACGAACAGGAAGTTCGGGAAGCCCTCGTCCGCCGGCGTGGGCGCGATCGGCCGCCATAGGTGGATGTTGGCGCCATTGGCTTCCTTGAGCGCACCCAGGCCGCCGATCGCATCGAGGCCCACGATGAGCAGAACCGTGGAACCGGCGAGCAGCACGGGGACATGCATGGCTTCGGTCCACAACACGGAGCGCATGCCGCCGAACACCACGAACACGCCGGTGATCACGACCAGCGCCATGGCCGAGAACCAGAAGAAGTCCGTCTCGCCCAACAGCGGCAGTTGGATCGTCTCGTAACCGAGGATGGTCTGGATGGCGAAGGCGCCGGCGTAGATCGTCACCGACGCCTTGGTGAGGATGTACGCCACCAGGAAGATGAAGCTCAGGAACGTGCGCGTGGCCGGGTTGTAACGGCGCTCGAGGAATTCCGGCGTGGTGAACACGTTGGCGCGTAGATAGAACGGCGCGAAGATCCAGCCGAGCACCAGCACCAGGTAGGAGTGCAGCTCCCAGTGCGCGAACGCCATGCCGTCCTTCGCGCCCTGGCCCGCGAGGCCGATGAGGTGTTCCGCGCCGATGTTCGACGCGAAGATGGACGAGCCGATCAGGAACCAGCCGGCGCTGCGGCTCGCGAGGAAGTAATCCTCGGTGTTCTTGCCCTTGGCCATGACGGCCCAGATGCAGATCGCGGTGTTCGCGACGAAATACAGGGCGACGACGCCCCAGTCGAAGGCGGAAAAATTGACGGCCGTGCCGGACATGGAGCCCCCGCTCGTATCAACCTGGTGTGCCCGCCGGCCCCCACCAGCGAACGGGCAGGAAACTTACTTCAGCGCCGGAGAATCCGCAGCAGCTCTTCGAGCTCCATGC
>JBKPPO010000226.1:0-16881 GCA_046733635.1 Pseudomonadota bacterium
GTCCCCACCTCACGATGGGTTTGCCCTTGCTCTGGGGAGAAGTAGATCGCGGAAAATCACGGCAATCAACGTGTCGGAGTTGACAGACATGGGGGGACTCGGAATCGGTGAAGAGTGGGAACGAATCCCGGGCAAACAAAACTCGACGTTGTGATGCAGTCGGTTCTCTTTACTTGACATACCTGAGGTGGAACCGTAATTTGCCGCGCCTCGCGTGGGGCCATAGCTCAGCTGGGAGAGCGCTTGCATGGCATGCAAGAGGTCGGCGGTTCGATCCCGCCTGGCTCCACCAAACTCTTTTCCGGTACTGCGTCCCCATCGTCTAGAGGCCCAGGACATCGCCCTTTCACGGCGGTAACGGGGGTTCGAATCCCCCTGGGGACGCCACCTTTTTCCTTTGCGACGCAAACCACATTTGCGAACACCGGTGGGTGTGTCGTCATCCTGCGCGGTAGGGTTCCTGCCTAGACTTAAACCCACATGCGCATAGGGATTTTTGGACTCGGCTTGCACCCCGCTCTGGTGCTCCTCTGGTTGGCGGAATCGGCAGTCGTACTGGTCGCAAGCCGGCTCGGTGCACGACTCGCCAGCGGACCTTCCGTGGATTTATGGATCTCCTGGGTCCAGGCCGCCGTATTTGGTGGTTGCGTGCTCATCGCGATGATCGCGATGGGCCTGTTCACGCGCCGCATGCGCGACCGCATGGCCGGCATCGTCCTGCGCATCAGTCTTTCGGTCGTGGCGGGCGGTGTGCTCGCAGCGCTGCTGCTCAACAGCGTTCCCAACTACGGCTACACGCTGCCCGAGTTCCTCTCCGCACTGCTGATCGCCTGGCTGTTGCTCGTGATCGTCCGCGGCGTCGCGCAGGGACTCATCGATGAAGACATCTTCAAGAAGAGAGTGCTGGTGTACGGCGCCGGCCACAACGCGGCGCGCATCTCGCGGCTGCGCCGCCGTGCCGACCAGCGCGGGTTCAAGATCATCGCCTACGTGCCTGCGGGCGATGAAGAGATCGCCGTGCCCCAGGATCGCGTGTTGAAACTCGATCGCCCGCTCGTCGAATACGCGCTCGAGGAGAACATCGACGAGATCGTGATGGCCATGGACGATCGGCGCCGCAATTTCCCGCTCAAGGAACTGCTGGATTGCCGCCTGGCCGGCATCGTGATCGCCGAGCAGGTGTCGTTCCTGGAACGCGAGACCGGCAAGGTGCACCTCGAAGTGCTCACGCCGAGCTGGATGATCTTCGGCCCCGGTTTCCGCCGCGACGGGATGCGTCTGCATTCCAGCCGCGTGTTCGATCTGCTGGCGAGCCTCGGGCTGCTGATCATCGCCTCGCCGGTGATGTTGCTGACCATCCTCGCCATCAAGCTCGAAGAGGGTTTCGGCGCGCCCATCTTTTACGGGCAGTTGCGCGTCGGTCTCGACGGCAAGAGTTTCCGCGTGCTCAAGTTCCGCAGCATGCGCGTGGATGCCGAGCGGAACGGCGCGCAGTGGGCGACGACCAACGACAATCGTGTGACGCGCGTGGGCAAGTTCCTGCGCAAGACGCGCATCGACGAGTTGCCGCAGCTCTGGAACGTGTTGCGCGGTGACATGGCGTTCGTGGGACCGCGTCCCGAGCGTCCCGAGTTCGTCGAGACGCTGGCCGAGACCATTCCTTATTACCGAGAGCGCCACAGCGTGAAGCCGGGCATCACCGGCTGGGCGCAGCTTTGTTATCCCTACGGCGCTTCGGAGCAGGATGCCATCGAGAAGCTGCAGTACGACCTCTACTACGTGAAGAACCACGACCTGGTCTTCGACATCCTGGTTCTGCTGCAGACGGTGGAAGTCATCATCCTCGGCAAGGGCGCGCGTTAGCGGCCCGTATGGGCGGCATCATGCCCTGGTACGCGCTGGCTGCCGTTTCGATGGCAGCCGCCGGCATTCTCCTGCTGATCAAGCGCGGCCAGAGCGAAACCGCGCGACAGGGCGCGGTGGCGGTGCTGGTCAGCGCCGGTTGGGCCGCCGTCCTCGCGCTCGAATCCTACGAAGCCGGCTTCAGCCCGTGGGCGATCTACGCCGCGGACGGCCTGCGCGTCATCGCCTGGTACGTGGCGCTGGAATCCCTGGCCTCGCAATTCTCGCGAGGGCTGCGCCGCACGGTGTTGTTCCTGTGGTTCGCGCTGGCGGTGGGCGCGGGGATCGGCGCGCTCTGGAGCAGCACTCTCGATCCCATGTACCTGCAGACGCTGTCGGCGCTGGGTATTGCCGGGGCGGTGGCGGCCTTGTTAGCCGCCGTGCACGTCTGGCGGCATGCGCTCGAGAGTGCGGCGAGGCAGATCCGCTGGAGCGTGGCGGGCGCCTCCGCGATGTTCGCTTGCGACGCGCTGAGTTACGCGCAAGGCCGCGCGGGCGGCGACGAGACGATCGCCGTCCTGCGTGGCGTCGCGGTGGTGCTGGCCACCGTGCCGTTGGTGCGGAGCGTGTGGCGGCTGCCGACGCCCGAGCCGCGCGTGTTCATCTCGCGGCAGTTCACGTATTACGCCACCACGTTGATCGCGCTGTGCCTGTATCTCGGCGCCACGGCCGTCACCGCCTGGTACGCGCGCACGCGCGGCGGGCAGTTAGGCGTCCCGTTGCAGGCCGCGGTGATCATCATCGCGCTCGGTGTGCTCGTCGGGATGTTGCTGGCGGAACAGCCGATGCGCCGCCTCCGCGTGTTCATCAGCACGCATTTCTATCGCAACAAGTACGACTACCGCGTGGAGTGGCTGCGTTTCGTGCAGACGCTCTCGGCCGGCGAGGCGGCCGATCCGCGCGTGAACGCCATCCGCGCCGTCGCGCAGATCTTCAATTCGCCGGGCGGCTTGCTGCTGCTGCGGCAGTCGGAGGGCCGCGACTTCCATCTGCAGGCGGCGTGGCCTCCGTCCAGCAACCAGGCCGCGGCGGCCTTTGCCGACGATACGTCGGTGAACGCCTCGGGCCCGCTCGCAGAGTTGCTCGTCGGCAAACAGTGGGTGGTGGACCTGCGGGAGTATGGCGAAAGGCGCGACCTGTACGGCGAGCTCGAACTACCGGCATGGCTCGCGCCGGGCGGGCCCTGGCGATTGCTCGCGCCGCTGCTGGTCGGCGATCACCTGATCGGCCTGATGGTGCTGCGTTCGCCGCCCGAGCCGTTTCGCATCACCTTCGAAGATCGCGATCTCCTCAAGACAGTGGGCCGTCACGTCGCGGTGCAGATCGCGCAGCGAAGCGCGGACGAGCAACTCGCGGAGAGCCGGCAGTTCGATGCGTACAACCGCTTCGCGGCCTTCGTGATGCACGATCTCAAGAACTCCGTGGCGCAGCTCCAGCTGCTGGCCGACAACGCGGAGCGGCACCGGCACAACCCGGAGTTCTTCGACGACGCCATCGGCACCATCCGCAATACCGCGGGCCGCATGACCGGCCTCATCGAACAACTTCAACGCCGTGAGACGCAGGGCACGGCGCGTGCCGTGGAGCTCGGCGCCGCGGTCGATGCGGCCGTGGCCCGCAGTCGGGCGCGCACGCCCGCCGTCACGGTGACGGGTTCGCTCGATGGCGTTCAGGTGCAGGCGGATCCCGACCGGCTCGCGGCCGTGATCGAACACGCCATCCGCAATGCGCAGGAAGCCACGGCCGGCGCGGGCGTCGTGACGGTCGAACTACTGCGCGGCGCGGAGGACAAGCGCGAGGCGCGCGTCACCGTGGTCGACAATGGCCAGGGGATGGACGAGGATTTCGTCCGGCATCGTCTGTTCAGGCCCTTCGACAGCACCAAGGGTGTGAAGGGCATGGGTATCGGCGCATACCAGGTGCGGCAATACGCGCGCGACCTTGGTGGGGACGTCGAAGTGTGGAGTTCGCCCGGCGAGGGCACCCGTTTCACCATCAGGTTGCCAGCGTGGCCGAAGACAAACTGAAGCTGTTGATCGTCGAAGACGATGTGGGGCTGCAGAAGCAGCTCAAATGGTGCTTCGACCAATATGAAGTGCTCATGGCCTCGTCGCGCGCCGAGGCGATCGCGTTGCTTCGTCGTCACGAGCCGCACGTGGTGCTGCAGGATCTGGGTCTGCCACCGGATCCCACGGGCGTGAGCGAGGGCATGGCGACGTTGTCGGAGATCCTCTCGGCCGACAACACCACCAAGGTCATCGTCGTCACCGGCAACAACGATCGCGATGCGGCGGTCCGCGCGGTGTCGCTCGGCGCGTATGACTTCTACCAGAAGCCCGTCGACACCGATGTGTTGCGCCTGCTCGTGGGCCGCGCGTTCCACATCCATGCGCTCGAGCGGCAGAACCGTCTGCTCGCCGAGGCGCAGGCCGTTTCGCCGCTCGAGGGTTTCGTCGCGACCGACGACGCCATGCTCAAGGTCTGCCGCCGTATCGAGAAGGTGGCGCCCACGAATGCCACAGTGCTGGTGCTGGGGGAGAGCGGCACGGGCAAGGAGCTCATCGCGCGCGCGGTGCATGCGCAGAGCGGGCGCAGTGCCGCGCGATTCGTGGCCATCAACTGCGCGGCGATCCCGGAGCCACTGCTCGAAAGCGAGTTGTTCGGTTACGAGAAGGGCGCGTTCACGGGCGCGGCCCGGACCACGCCCGGCAAGATCGAAGTCGCCGCCGGCGGCACGCTGCTGCTCGACGAGATCGGCGACATGCCGTTGCCGCTGCAGGCCAAACTACTGCGCTTCCTGCAGGATCACGTCATCGAACGCGTCGGCGGCCGGCAGGAGATCCCGGTGGACGTGCGCATCGTCTGCGCCACCAACAAGGACCTGCAGGCGCTGATCGCGGAGAACAAGTTCCGGCAGGATCTCTACTTCCGCATCGGCGAGGTCACGATCGACGTGCCGCCGCTGCGCGAGCGCAAGGGCGGGCCCACGGCGCTGGCCTACACGATGCTGCGCAAATTCGCGGGCCTGCAGAGCAAGCCCCGGCGCGGATTCACGCAGGAGGCGATCGCGGCGATGGAAGCCTATGGATGGCCCGGCAACGTGCGCGAACTCGAGAACCGCGTGAAGACCGCGATGATCATGGCCGAGAGTCCGCTGCTCACCGCGGAAGATCTCAACTTGCAGACGAGTGGCGACGGCAAGCTGCAGTTCAATCTCAAGGAAGTGCGCATGCGCGCCGAGAGCCAGACGATCCGCCAGGCGCTGGCCATCACCCAGGGCAACATCTCGCACACCGCGGACCTGCTGGGCGTGAGCCGTCCGACGCTGTACGACCTCATGGACAAATACGGGATCAAGGATTGAAGCTCACGAGCGGAACGATGCGCGCGATGCTGGCCATCGCCGTGGTGGCGGGCGCGTTCCTCGCGTTGTGGCCCACCACGCTGAGCCTGTCGGAACGCTGGGCCGATACCGTCACGCGGGCCTACACGCATGGGTCACTCGTGCCGCTCATCGTGGCGTTCCTGATCTGGCGGCGCCGCGATCTCCTCGCGAAAGCGCCTTCGGCGCCATCCTTCCTGGCGCTCGCTGGCGGGTTGTTGGCCGGCATCGCCTGGCTCATCGCCGTGCGCGGCGGGCTGCAGATCGTGCACCAGGCGCTGCTGCCCGTGATCGTGGCGTTTGCGGTGTGGGCGGCGCTGGGTGTTGCCGTCTTGCGCGTGCTCGCGTTGCCGCTGGCGTACCTCTATTTCACAGTGCCGCTCTGGGATGCGCTGAACCCGGCGCTGCAATGGCTCTCGGCCTTCGCGGTGCGCGGCCTGCTGAGCATCATCAACATCCCCGTGTACTTCGACGGGCTCAACTTCCAGATCCCCGAGGGCGTGTTCCACATCGCCGGCGGCTGCAGCGGGCTGCATTTCTTCATCGTCGCGGCGGCGGTGGCGGTGTTCTACGGAGAACTGCATCGCGACAGGCTCGGCACGCGCATCAGGCTTCTGGCGCTGGCGTTGGGCTTCGCGCTGGTCACCAACTGGGTGCGCATCGCGATCATCATCTACTTCGGTCACAAGACCGACATGCAGCATCACCTCGTCGCGGACGAACATTATTCGTTCGGTTGGGGAATGTTCGCGGTGGCGATGGTGATCTACTTCCTGATCGTGCGGCGCTGGCAGGCGGCGGAGGACGCGCAGCCGATCGATTCGTCCCCCGCGATCGACCTGCCGAAAGTCGGTGTGTTGGCAGCCTTCACCGTACTCGCCCTTCCCGCAGCGTGGTATTGGCTGGATACGAACCGCTTCATCCCCACGGACACGCCAGAAGTGACCAGAAGGGAGCACGAGGCGCGCAACGCCGAGTTCGATTCGATGCAGACGCCGGGGCCGCCGCAGTTCGCGCAGGCGGATTTCCGAGGGGTGACGCGCGCAACCATCGACGGCCAACCGACCGATCGCTTCGAAATCTGGTACCTCGAGCAGGCGCAAGGACGTGAACTCGCCGGATACGCTAACAAGCCAGAAGGGCTCGATCTGCAGCGGCTGTCCCGTGTGATTGCACCGGACAGCCAGCATGTCGAGATCAAGGCCAGGGACGCTGCCGGTCAGGATTGGCTGATCTGGATGCGGTACGAAATCGACGGACGTTCTTTCGTCGATACACTTTCCGCCAGCGTTTACTATGGCGCGCTTTCGTTGTGGCGCGATCCGTGGTCGGTCGCCCTCCTGGCCCGCTCGCCTTGCTTGCCCGATTGTCCGGCGGCGCGGTCGCGTCTGGAACGCGTGCTCGAGCGCCACAGCCACTGATACAGATTCATCGAGGGGTTCGCGTTTGAAAAGTCTGGTTACCGTTATCGCGCTGGCCCTGTTGGCCGGCGTCGCCGGCTGCGACCGATTCCGCAGCCCCGAAGACCGCGTCAAGACGGCCGAAGAGGCGATGAAAGCCGGTGACTATCGAAAGGCCGTCGTCGATCTCAAGAACGCGCTCGAGGACAAACGCGATTACGACCACGCGCGCCTCCTGATGGCGGAAGCGGCGTTGTGGCTCGGCGACGTCCGCGGCGCCGCCACCGAACTGGGACGCATCAAGGGCGAAGTGGATCCTGCGCGGCGTGCGGCAGTGGAAGTCCAGATCGCGCTGGGGCAGGGCAAGGCCGAAGAATTGTTAGGCCGCCTGGACGATCCCGGGCTTGCGTTGTCGCCCGCGCAACGCGCGCTGAGCCGCGGTCAGGCGCTCATGCAGCTCGGCCGCTTCGCTGAAGGCGAGAAGGCTTTCGATGAGGCCGTTGCCGCCGATTCGGATCTGCTCTCGGGGAAGATCGGTGCGCTCGAAGCGCGCGCCGCGCAAGGCGATCGCGCGGCCGCGCATCGCGGGTACGAAGCCCTCACGAAAGATTCCACGAATGCGGAGCTGTGGCTGTCTTACGGACTCTCGCTTGCTCGCACGGCGGACTTCGACGCCGCCGTGAACGCACTGTCGAACGCGCGCAAGAACCAGAAGCAACTGCGCATCACGCAGCAGGCCGCCTTGTTCGCCGCGCTCACCGACGTTCAACTCGCGCGCGCGGACGTGAATGGCGCCGCGGATGCCGCCAACGCGCTCCAGCGCGTGGCCGGAGATTCGCCGATGGCATCGCTGGCCCAGGCCCGCGTGTCCATGGCCAAAGGTGATTACACGGGCGCGGTGACGCGCCTGCGTGAGCTGGTACGCGCTGCGCCCAAGCTCGTCGAGGCGCGCATGTTGTTTGCCATGGCGTTGCTGGCCGAAGGCAGCACGCAGCAGGCCGGCGTGGAGCTCAACACCGTGTTGGGGCAGGTGCCGGAACATCCGGGCGCGCGCCAATTGCTGGCCCAGATCCGGCTGCAGCTCGACAACCCCGATGGCGCGCTGCGCATGCTCGCCCCCGCGCTCGAATCCGCGCCCGATGACCGGAACGTGAACGCGCTCGTCGAGGCCGCACGCTCGCGCCTCGGCGCGCAGGCGTCGGTGTCGGTGCTCGAAGAGATGCTGCAGCAGGATCCAGGCAATCCTGGTCTCGAAGCGCAGCTCGCGAGCGCCTATGTGGCGGCCGGTGCGGCGGACAAGGCTGTGGCATTGCTCAAAAATCGCTCGGGCGCCAACGATGGCGACGTCAGCACCGCAGATCTGCGTCGCGCCGCCACGTTGCTCAATGCGCTCTCGGCCTCACAAGGCGAGGCGAGTGTGCGGCGTGAGGCCGAAGCGCTCGTCGCCGCGAATCCCGGCAATGGTTATCTCGCGAATCTCGCAGCCTCTGCCTACGCGCGATACGGGGACCTGAACGCCGCGCGGCGCGTGCTCCAGCAGGCGCTGGATCGCGGCGCGAATCCGGCGAGTCTCCTGCTCTCTCAGGCGCAGCTCGAATGGAGCGCCGGCAACCGCCCGGCCGCGAAGGCTGCTATCGAAAAGCTGATGCAGCTCGAGCCCGGCAACCCGGCCGCGCAGATGGCGGCTGGCGAGATGTCTCTGGCTTCGCAGGAATTCACGGCCGCACGGAAGCACTTCGAGAAGGTGCTCACCCTGCGGCCCAAGACCATCGACGCGCGGCTGCGACTCGCGCAGATCTCGCTGCGCGCTGGCGCCGGCAAGGACGCGGACAAGCTCATCGAAGACGCGGTTGCGCTCGCTCCGAAGCGTGTCGAGGTGCGTAACGCCGCGGGCCTGCTCCAACTGCACTTCGGCCGCGCCGATCAGGCCGCGCAGCAATTCCGCGCCGCCACCGAGGCGGATGCGAAGAGCGCGGAGAGCTGGTTCAACCTGTCGCGCGCGCAATTGCAGCTGGGTCAGAACGCCGCGGCGCGGGAGTCGCTGGACCAGGCGGTGGCTGCGCAGCCCGATGCGGTGCCAGCGCAGGCTGCGCTCGCGCACCTCGACGTCTCGGCGGGCAACGTCGATGCCGCGATCCGGCGCGTCGATGCGCTGAAGTCCGCCAACCCCGACAACCCGGGCGTGCTCGTGCTCTCGGGAGACGTGCTCACGGCCGCGCGCCGTCCCGCCGATGCGCTCAAGGAATATCGCGCGGCCTATTCGAAGCGCGCGGACTTCGGCGTCGCAGCGAAATTCTTTCGCGTGGCGACGGTGACGCGGCAGCGCGAGCCCACCGAACTCGTCGATCGCTGGCTCGAGCTCCATCCGGATGACGCCGCGGCGCGCGCACTGCTCGCGGAATCCGCGCTGCAGAAGGGCGAACGTTCGCGTGCCGTGACCGAATATCGCAGTGTCCTCGACAAGAACCCCAACGACCCCGTGGCGCTCAATAATCTCGCCTGGCTGTATCACGAGGCCGGCGACTCGCGCGCGCTCGATCTCGCACGCAAGGCGGCGGCGCTAGCGCCTCAATCGGCGGGCGTTCTCGACACCTTGGGCTGGATCCTCGTGGAGCAGGGCAAGGTCGCCGAGGGACTGGGCCACCTGGCGAAGGCCGTGTCGGGCCCCAAAGCGGACCCGGAAGTGCGCTATCACTACGCCGCCGCGCTGGCCCGGTCGAATCGCGCGGCCGAGGCGCGTCCGCAGCTTGAACAGGCGCTTTCGGGCGGGGTGAAATTCCCCAGCCGGGCGGCTGCTGAGCAACTTCTGGCGCAGCTCCGCAGCGATTCTTCCGCCACCAACCAATAAGCCGATCAGTTCACGATTCCGTAAACGGGACCGACACTGCCGGCCATGGGGCCGGCAGCCTTTCTGCTAATCTTCCGCCCGAATTTTCCCTGCGCATTCTTGCGTTTAAGTCAATTCGGGTCGCCCAATACATGAAGGTTTTCAGCGCGTTCGCGTTGCTTGCGTGGACCACACTCGCCCTAGGCCAGACGCCCCCGGCCGCCGCCCCGGAGACACCTCCCGTGGCGGCCCCGGCGCCTGCCACCCCCGTTCCCGGTCCCGCGGCCAGCCACCCGTCGGTGGGCGCCAGCTACGTCGTGGGTCCCGGCGACACCATCCAGGTGTTCGTGTGGCGCAACCCCGAACTCAGCACCACCGTGCCCGTCCGTCCCGACGGCAAGATCACCACGCCGCTCGTCCAGGACATGGTCGCGGTCGGCAAGACGCCCTCGCAGCTCTCGCGTGACATCGAGACGGTGCTGCAGGAGTACATACGCTCGCCGCAGGTGAACGTGATCGTCACCAATCCGGTGAGCGCGTTCAGCCAGATCAAGGTCGTGGGGCAGGTGCAGTCGCCGCAGTCGATGGCGTTCCGCGAAGGCATGACGGTGCTCGACGCGGTGCTGGCCTCGGGCGGGCTCGCGCCGTTCGCCGCGGGCAATCGCGCGAAGGTCGTCCGCGAGGTCGACGGCAAGCAGACCGAGATCAAGATCAAGCTCGCCAATCTCGTGAACAAGGGCGACATGAAACACAACATCAAGCTGATGCCGGGTGACGTCCTCGTCGTGCCCGAGTCACGGCTCTAAGCGGAAACGGACAGGGGCTCCATGCATCCGATCGTAGAAAAGATCACGCAGGAAGCGCGCGGTGTCTGGCGCTTCCGTCGTTATGCGCTGATCACCGCCTGGTCGGTGTGTCTGCTGGGCTGGTTCGTGGTCATGATCATCCCGGACACCTATGAAGCCCGCGCGCGCGTGAACGTGGACACCAAGACGCCGCTGCAGCCGCTGCTGCGTGACGTCGCCGTGGACAACGACGTGCCGGCGCAGCTCAATCTCGTACGTCAGGCCTTGCTGGGCGCCACCACGCTCGACGCCGTCGCGCACAAGCTCGGCCTCGATAGCGCGGCGCAGACGCCGGCCGCCCGCCAGAACATGCTCGCGGGCCTCGCCGCGAACGTCGAGATCGCACTCGAGCCCCCGGCTACGCGTGATCCGCGCATCCCGAACACCTTCTATCGCATCACCTATCGCGACGGTAACCGCGACACGGCCATCGCCGTGGTGGATGCGCTGCTCAATGCCTTCGTCGAGAAGACCATGGGCTCGGAGTACACGGGCACTCAGAAGGCGCAGCGCTTCTTCCAGCAGCAGATGCAGGAATACAGCAAGCGCCTGGGCGAGGCGGAAGCCGCGCTCGCCGAGTTCAAGAAGAAGAACATGGGCCTCGTGCCCGGTGAGTCCGGCGACTACTTCCAGCGTCTGGCCAACGTGCGCACGGAGATCGATCGCATCGACGCCGCGCTCGCCGTGGCCACGAGCCGCCGCGCCGAACTGCAGCGCCAGCTCCGCGGCGAGACGCCGTACGTGCCGCTGAGCTCGCCCTCGGGCGGCGGCGCGCGCAACGTGCCGGGCGCCGGCTCCGACACCGCCTCGCGTGTGCTCGAAGCGCAGCAGCGCCTCGACGACCTGCTGCTCCGGTTCACCGACAAACATCCCGACGTGATCGCTGCGCGCGAGACGCTCGACCAGTTGAAGGCGCGCCAGGCGCAGGAGATCGAAGCGCTGCGCCGTGGCGACGTGGGCGCTGCCGCCGCCTCGGGCGCCGCCAGCAATCCCGTGTTCCAGAACATCCAGCTCACGCTCAACCAGACGGACGTGGAGATCGCCGCGTTGCGCGGCCAGCTCACCGAACACCGGCGCGTCGAGGGCGAGCTGCGCCGCGTCGCCGACACGGCGCCGGAAGTGGAAGCCGAGTTCCAGCGCCTCACGCGCGACTACTCGGTCACGCAGACGCAGTACAACTCGATGCTGGAGCGCCTCGAGAAGGCTCGCCTCTCCGAGGACGCCGCCGAGACCGGCGTGATCCGCTTCGACATCGTCGATCCGCCCACGGCGAGTCTTTCGCCCATCTTCCCGAATCGTCGCGTGCTGCTGGCCGCGGTGCTGTTCGGTGGCGCGGTGTTCGGCATCGGCGTCGCCTGGCTCATGCACATGCTGCGTCCGGTGTTCTCGAGCTCGCGCATGGTCACCGACATGACGGGTCTGCCGGTGCTCGGCTCCGTGAGCCGCACCTGGCTCGAGAAACAGCGCGCGGTCATGCGCCGCGGCTTCCTGCGTTACAGCGCGGCCTCCGGCCTGCTGTTCGTTTTGTTCATCGTCGTACAGATCTTCCAGAACCCGGCTTCGCGCATGCTGCGCGGGCTGCTGGGTTAGTCAGGAGCGCGAATGAGTCTCGTCGAACAGGCACTCAAGAAGCTGCAGCAGGCGCGCGATGGCGGACAGCCCGTGCGGCCCGAAGCGCCGCTGACCGCGCGCTCGCCGGCTCCTGCGACCGCGCCCACGCTGCGCGAAGACCGCTCCGAAGGCGATCGCGATCCGCTCGCGCAGACCGCGCCCATGCGCGTGGTGGTGCCGGAGCGTTCGGTGACGCTGAACCAGGGCGCGCTGCGCGCCGCGGGTTTTCTCGCGCCGGATTCGCAGGAGCGCCGCGTCGCCAACGAATTCCGCAACATCAAGCGTCCGCTCATCGCCAAGGCGCTGGGCCGCGGTGGCCAGAAGGTGGCGAACGGCCGCCTCATCATGGTCACGAGCTCGCTGCCCGGTGATGGCAAGACCTTCACCAGCCTGAACCTCGCGTTGTCGATGGCGCAGGAAATGGATCTGTCGGTGCTGCTCGTCGACGCCGACGTGGCCAAGCGCCACATCAGCCGCCTCATGGGCGCCGAATCCGAACGCGGCCTCATGGACGTGCTGCGCGAGCCGGGCGCCGATGCCGACGCCGTGGTGCTGGGCACCGACGTGCCGAACCTCTGCGTATTGCCCGCCGGCAAGCCTTCCGAGAACGCCACCGAACTACTCGCCAGCCCGCGCATGGAAGAGGTGATCAGGCAGCTGGGCTCGCGCGCGGACTCGCGCATCGTGATCTTCGACTCGCCGCCGATCCTGCTGACCAGCGAATCGCGCGCGCTCGCGGCTTCGATGGGCCAGATCGCGCTCGTGGTCTGCGCCGGCGTGACGCCGCAACGCGCGGTGTTCGATTCGCTCGACATCCTGGGTGAAGGCAAGCAGATCTCCATCGTGCTCAATCAGGCCGACGAAGGGCAGAGCGGCGAATACGGCTATGCCTACTACGGCGATACGAACCCCGAGGAGCGGGCCGCTGCGCGCGGCACGTCCTGATCCGTGCGCCAGGGAGCCGACAACAAACGACTCGCGCGTGGCGCGACGCTGGGCGCCGGCCTGGCGGCACTGGCGATTTCCTCGGTCGCGCAGGCTGAGCTCGAATACGGCGTGGAAGTGGGCGTGGGGCACTCGGACAACGTGTACCGCCGCAATGTCGACGTCGTCGAATCCACGATCGCGACGGCCGGCCTCGATCTCAACTGGCGCGAGACGCGCCGCCGGCTCGATGCGGATGTGATGGCGGACCTCACGTTCAATCACTACCTGGAAAACGGCATCGACGACCAGCTCACCGGCAATGCCAATGCGCTGGTGTCGTTCGGGCTCATCCCCGAGCGCCTGACCTGGACGCTCGAAGATACCTTTGGCCAGACGCAGCAGGACCCGTTGCTGCCAGCCACGCCCGAAAGCCTCGAGTTCATCAACGTGTTGTCCACCGGACCGAACGTCATGTTCCGTCTCGGCGGGGCGGCGCTGCTGCAACTCAACGGCCGCTACACGCTCACCGAATACGAAGACAGCCCGTTCGACAGCACGCGCACCGGTGGTGGCCTGGCGCTGATCCGCGAGCTGTCGTCGCGCAGCCAGCTCTCGTTGAACGCCAACGAATACGAGACCGACTACAAGGATCCGGGCAACCTCGACTTCACCATGCGCAGCGCCTATGCGCGCTACGCGCTCGAAGCCTCGCGAACCGAGATCTCGACGGAGCTGGGTTATTCCTGGGTGGACCGCGATCTGCCGGGCGCCGAAGAACTCAGCGAACCGTTGATCCGTATCGACGTCCGCCGCAACGTGTCGCAGTCGTCGTACCTGAACCTTCGACTGGCCTCACAACTCTCCGATGCGGCCGACGCCGCACGCGGCGCCAGCGAGATCATCGACGTCGGCGGCGAGCCCGGCGTTGGCGTGGCCACGGCTTCCACGTTCGAGAACAAGTCCGCGACGCTGGCCTGGGAGCTCGAGCGTCCGCGCACGTCGATCAACGTGTCGGTCAACTGGGAAGAAGACGAATACACCGACGATGCCGACCTGAATCGCGAGCGCATGATGTATGGCGCCTCGATCACGCGTCATCTGACCAACCGCCTGCGCGTGCGCGGCGGCGCCTTCCTGAGCAGCGAGGAATACGCGCTCGATGGCAGCGAATCCGACGAGACGCGATTGCTCTTGGGCGCCGCCTGGCAGTTCGGCCGCAACGTCGGCCTGGATTTCACGGCGGAGCGGCTGGATCGCGAGTCGAACACGTTCAGCGGCGGCGGCGATTCGGTCGAGAACCGCTATTTCCTCACGGTCTTCTACCGGCCCGAAGCCACCCGATGAACAACGCCATGACCATCGACGTGGAAGACTACTTCCACGTATCCGCGCTGGCCAACGTCATCAGCCGCAAGGATTGGGACAAGCTCGAGTACCGCGCGGAGCAGAGCACCGAGCGGATCCTCTCGCTGTTCGAATCCAAAGGCGTGAAGGCGACGTTCTTCGTGCTCGGCTGGGTGACGAAGCGCAGTCCGCAGCTCGTTCGCAAGATCCACGCGGCGGGGCACGAAGTGGCCTGCCACGGACTCACGCACGAGCTCGTGTATCGCCAGACGCCCGAGATCTTCCGCGAGGAAACCGACGTCTCCAAGAAGATGCTCGAAGACACCATCGGCGAGCGCGTGCTGGGTTATCGCGCGGCCAGCTACTCGATCACCCGCCAGTCGCTCTGGGCCATCGACATCCTCTGTGACCTCGGTTTCACCTACGACTCCAGCATCTTCCCGATCGCGCACGACCGCTACGGCATTCCCGGCGCATCGCGCATTCCCGGCCCCATGAAGGACAGCCGCGGCAAGAGCATCGTGGAGTTCCCGCTATCCACCGTGCAGTTCATGGGCCGGCGCCTGCCGTGCTCGGGCGGCGGTTACTTCCGCCTGCTGCCCTATGGCTTCACGCGCTGGGCGCTGCGCAAGATCAACAAAGACGACAACCTGCCGTTCATCTTCTATCTGCATCCCTGGGAAGTGGACCCGGGCCAGCCGAAGTACGAGAACGCGAGCTGGCTGTCGCGTTTCCGGCACTACACCAATCTCGACAAGTGCGAATCACGCCTGTCGAAGCTGCTGGACGAATTCAGGTTCACGACGGTCCGCGAAGTACTGCGGCCGCATCTCAACTAACCATGTGCGGACTGGCAGGCATACACCTGGACTCGCGTGAAGCGCGTCCGGACCGGGAGAGTGTGGAGCGCATGATCGGCGCGATCGGCCATCGTGGGCCCGATGGCACCGGCTATCACATCGAACCCGGTGTGGCGCTCGGGCACGCACGCCTGTCCATCATCGATCTCGGTGGCGGCGCGCAGCCCATCCACAACGGCGATGAGACCGTGTGGATCAGCTACAACGGCGAGATCTTCAACTACGTCGAGCTGCGCGAGTGGCTCGTGGCCCGCGGCCACAAGTTCTACACGCACTCGGATACCGAAGTGATCGTGCACATGTACGACGAGCTCGGCGACGAGTTCGTGCACGAGCTCAACGGCCAGTTCGCGTTCGCGCTCTGGGATCGCAAGAAGCGCCGGCTGCTGCTGGTGCGCGATCGCGCGGGCATCCTGCCGCTGTACTACGCGCCGATTCCCGGGGGCATCGCCTTCGGTTCGGAAGTGAAGACGCTCATCGCGGGCGGACTGGTGAAGCCGCGCGCCGATGCGCAGGGCCTCGACGAGCTCATGACGTTCTGGGCGCCCGTCGCGCCGCGCACCGTGTTCGCGGGCGTGTCGCAGGTGTGCCCGGGCGAGATGGTGATCCTCGAGGGTCCCAAGCTCACGCGCCGTCAGTACTGGGACTGGGATTTCCCGCAGGCCGGTTCGCATCGCCGTGATTCGAACGCCGTGCTCGAGGAAGAGCTACGCTCCATTCTCACGAGCGCTGCGGACATCCGCCTGCGCGCCGACGTGCCCGTGGGCGCCTATCTATCCGGCGGACTCGATTCCTCGACGCTCGTGGCGCTGCTCAAGGAGCGGCTGCCCGACACGCTGGAAACCTTCTCGCTGGGCTTCGATGACGCTGGACTCGATGAGTCCGTGCATCAGAAGACGGTCGCCGATTTCCTGAAGACGCATCACCACCATGTGCAGGTGTCGAGTGCGGACATCGCGGGCGTGTTCCCGCGGACCATCCTGCATGGCGAAATGCCGGTGCTGCGCACCGCGCCCGCGCCCATGCAGCTGCTCTCGGGCCTGGTGCGCAAGTCGAACGTGAAGGTCGTGCTCACGGGCGAGGGCGCTGACGAAGTCCTCGGCGGCTACGACATCTTCAAGGAATCCAAGGTGCGGCAGTTCTGGGCCGTGAATCCGGAGTCGAAGTGGCGCCCGGCGCTGCTCAAGCGGCTGTATCCCTACCTGGATCTCACGAGCGCACAGAGCTCGGCCTATCTGAAGGAATTCTTCGGCGTGGGCCTGGCCAATCCCTCGGACCCCGTGTTCTCGCATCTGCCGCGCTGGGCGACCACCGCGCAGGTCAAACTGTTCTTGAACGACGAGCTGCGCGCGCAGGTGCAGGGCTCGGCCGTGGAGCGGCTGCGCGCCTCGCTGGCCGACAAACTCGCGGGCTACACCCCGTTCAACCGCAGCGAATACCTCGAAGCCAAGACGCTGCTGCCGGGCTATCTGCTGGCCTCGCAGGGCGACCGCATGCTCATGGCGAACTCCGTCGAAGGCCGGTTCCCGTTCCTGGATCACCGCCTCATCGAGTTCGCCAACCAGCTGCGCCCGAGCGTGAAGATGCACGTGCTGCGCGAGAAGGCGCTGCTCAAGGACATGATGCGCGGCAAGCTGCCGGATTCCATCCTCAAGCGCTTCAAACAACCGTATCGCGCACCGGATGCGGCGGCGTTCATGGGCGCCGGCACGCCGGCCTACGTGAACGAGCTGCTCTCCGAGCAGCGCCTCAAGGACTACGGCTATTTCGACGCGGGCAAGGT
>JBKPPO010000227.1:0-2315 GCA_046733635.1 Pseudomonadota bacterium
CCCTGAACTCAATCCGCGCTGGCCTGACATGGCGGCGGCAATTGACTCGATGCTCGCGCGACACTGCAATGTCAGGCCGGCGCGGAATGAGTCGTTATCTCTTGTCGAATCCAATGCCGCTTGACCTGACCTTTTCTTGGCTAGTCAAGGTTGAAGGATAAACGGTTATGGTGTGCCTCTGTCCGGACCGCGAGCGGGGTTTTTTCGCTGGGCGAGAAAACTGGGCGCGGGAGTGCGGTCCGGTGCGGTGAACTGGGGTTGGGGTTGGTGGTTCGTGCCGGTGCGGCTGCGCGAGACGGTGACAGTTGGTGCTTGGGTAGCTTCAACCTTTTGCCTGGAATGTCTCGCCGCGAGTGGCGAGCATCGAATTGGCTACATCGAAGATTTTACCAAGCCGAGCTGTCGGGCTCCTCGAATCTACGTGCGGCGCTGTCGGGTGACGCGCTCAGGTCAGGCGGAAGGTAGCCCGACCGTCTCGGTTGTCGCAGCCGCGCGGCGGACGAAAGAATCTCCTGGATGGTTGTTGGTTTGCGTTCTTGAAAACACGTCGTAAGGTTTGCTTGCCTGGCCGGAGGATAAGGCAACGGTGGGGACCGACCTGAGCGCCGGCGAGGTCCAAGAGCAAAGCGGGGCGGCTACGGTTTGCCGTGGTTCGCCCTGCTTGCTGTTCGCCCTGCTTGCTGTTCGCCCTGCTTGCTGTTCGCCCTGCTCTCTCACTTTGCTTTTGGCGAATGCGATAAACCCTGTTGCGGAGCTTGGCGCTGCGGCCGCGGCTCTTTGGCAATCGGACGATGACGCGCCGGCCTATCACGCGCCGGCTGACGACTTGCTGGCCGTCGATTGCCGATCAACCGCGCGAGGACGAACGGTTGGTCGTGCACTACGACGGCGTAGAGCGCCAACGCCAGCTTTCGCATCACGGCCACGACGCCGCCGTTGCCGCGGCCTTTGTCCTTCGTGCGTTTGGCTTCGTACCAGCCGCGGACCGGCGCTTGCTGCACGAGTCGCAGCGCGGCGAAGTACAACCAGCGACGCGCGAGCGACGAGCCGCGTTTGGCCAGTTTCAGCTTGCCTTGATGCTTGCCGCTGCTGCGTTCCTTGAGATTCAGGCCCATCGCCTTGCGATACGCTTCGCCGCAGTGGTAGTCGCGTGGGTCGCCCACCGCCACGCGCAACACGCACGCCGTGGCCGGTCCGACAATCGCGGCATGCTTCTGCAACACGGGATCTTGCTCGGCCAGCGCGGCCAGCCGCTGCTTGGCCTGGCGGATGTGGGCCCGCGCCGCGAGCGCTTGCGTCGCCGAAGCCTTGAGTAGTTCGGCGTCGGCCTGGTTCATCCGCACGCCGATCGTGGTCCGCGCCGACGCCAGCACGGCGGCGATCTTGGCGGGCTTCAGAAACACCCGGCCCCACTGCGACAACATCTCGGCCGCATGTTCATCGGCGGCCACGCCAGCCGGGCCGCCGTAGTGCGCGAGCAACCGCAGCAGCGTGCCGCTGCCGAGCGCCAACAGCCGCGTGGCTTCCGGCCAATGTCGCGCCAGCAGACCTTCCAAGCGTCCCAGCCACAACTGCATGATGCTCTGCTGCGCATCGAGCCAACCGACGGTCGCGGTTAACTCGGCTGCGAAGGGCGAAGCGGCTGCCAGCGGCCATGGCGTGCGCTTGCCGATCGCGGCGAGTTCCGCCACGACAGCCGCGTCCTTGCCGTCGTGCGCGCTCGGCACGCCGTCGAAGATTTCGGCGTAATCGTGCGCTGCCTTGCCGCTCACGCGATGCAGTTCCAAACCGGCGTCGCCGATCGCTTGCCGCAACGCGTCGCCATACGTGCCCGTCGGTTCCAGCGCGACCGCGAGCGGCCGCAGCGCCGCGAGTTCTTTCAGCCGCGCGACGAGCACGCCCACCTCCTGCGGACATCGCACCCGCCACGGCCGCTCGAACCGCCCCGCCGCGTCGCGCACAACGCACAGAACCTGCAACTTCCCCACATCCATTCCCACCCACACCCGGCCCGGCGCCAACCGCCCGGCCACTTCGGCCACATTCACCAGCTTGATTTCCGTCGCACGATAAGCTCTGTTTCTCATGGGGATGACCTTCTACGAGTAAGGCAGGATTAAAATCCAACCCTATCTCACTTCGAGGCATCCCCAACTTTCTCCCTCTTCCAACCGCTCCAGAACGTGGAGCTGAGTTGCCACTGCTTATAGCCAACTACTTTTGATTCGATATGATTCGCTACGCGATTGAACCTAACCTTTCTGGTGCGGAATTCATCGATCTGCTCAAACGCTCGACGCTTGCCGAGCGGCGAC
>JBKPPO010000228.1:0-4903 GCA_046733635.1 Pseudomonadota bacterium
GACTGCGTTCCCACCGCCATGAGATTGGTGATCGGATCGACCACGACCACATCGGGCTCGAACACCTCGACGGCCTGATGCATGGACAGCAGGTGGGTCTCGAGTCCGTGGCGGCTCGGCCGATCCGCGTGGAATTCGAGCAGTCCTTTGTCTACCCATCGCTGGAGGTCGATGCCTGCCGAGCGCATGTTCCGCAACATCTGCTGCGGAGATTCCTCGAACAGGAAGTACAGACACTTCTCGCCGCGCGAACAGGCGGCGTCGACGAAATGCGCGCCCAGCGTGGTCTTGCCGGTGCCCGCCGAGCCCGAGACCAGGATGGTGCTGGAACGGAAATAGCCCTTGCCGCCGAGCATCTGGTCCAGTGCCGGCAGTCCCGAGGACACCCGCTCGCTGGGAGCTTCATGCTCCAGCAGCAGCGAGGTGACGGGCAACACGTTGATGCCGTCGCGGCCGATGAGGAACGGATATTCATTGGTCCCGTGTGTGGACCCGCGATACTTGACGACGCGGATCCGGCGCGTGGAAACCTGGTCGTGGACCCGGTGGTCGAGGAGGATCACGGCATCCGTGATGTATTCCTCGAGCCCCTGGCGCGTGAACTGGCTGTCCCCGCGCTCCGCCGTGACGATCGTGGTCATGTTGCGGTCGCGGAGCCAGCGGAACAGGCGGCGCAATTCGGCACGCAGGATGCCGGTGTCCTGCAGTCCACCAAACAAGGTTTCGATGGTGTCGAGCATGACGCGCTTGGCGCCGATCTGTTTGATCGAGTGGTCGAGCCGGACGAACAAGCCTTCGAGATCGTATTCGCCGGTCTCTTCGATCTCCGCGCGGTCCACGTGGACATAATCGACGAGCAGCTTCTTTTCGGCACAGAGCTTGTCGAGGTCGAAGCCCATGGAGCGCACGTCCGTGGCCAGCTCCTCGGCCTTCTCCTCGAACGTGAGCAATACGCCCGGCTCGTCGTAGCGCTGCGCTCCTTCCACCAGGAAGCTGACTCCGAGCAGTGTTTTCCCGGAACCGGGACCGCCCGATACGAGCGTGGGTCTGCCTGCGGGGAGGCCGCCGTAGGTGATTTCATCGAGTCCAGGAATTCCGGTCGGTGCCTTCGCGAGCTCGCTTCGGGACGATTTCTTGCGCATGAAAACGTAGTGGGTTGGCTGAGTATTGACGCAAGATATTTCGTCCGCCGATATCGGCGGAGTCTCACAGGCTTGTTAGACGCTGTCGGAACGTTCCGACAAAGCGGACGTCACCGCGGAATGGGTGGAGCCGCGCGCTGGAACACGGGCTTGATCGCCAGCCCCGACTGGATGCGCGAGACGCCGGGGATGCGTGTGAGCACGTCCAGCATGAACCGCTGGTAGCTCGGCAGGTCGGGGACGACGATGCGCAGCACGTAATCGGCCTCGCCCGTCATGAGGTAACAACTCATCACCTCGGGCACATCCGCGATGCGGCGCTCGAACACCTTGAGCGTTTCTTCGACCTGCCGTTCGAGCGACACCCATACGTACATGGTGATGCCGAAGCCCAGCTTCTGTTCATCGAACTGGGCGCTGTATCCCGTGATGTAGCCATCGGACTCGAGACGGCGGATGCGGCGCAGGGTGGGGGTGAGCGAGAGGCCGATCTGCTCTGCCAGGTCCCGCCAGCTGATCCGGCCGTCCCGGGACAGGATCTCCATGATCCGGGCGTCGACTTTGTCTAGTTTCTGGGCATTCATGCGTTAATCGCCGCGGGATTGATGGTGCAATCGTGCTAAAAGGCGCCGCACGATAGCAAAGTTTGGCGAGATCGCGCTCCGGCACCTGAAGTAAATTAGCGGCCGTTTGCGTCAGCCGACGTAAGCAACTGGTTGTCCACGGGAATTTTCATGACGCGTAAACAAGTAGCGGTGTCCTTCGAGTTCTTTCCTCCGGCCGATGAGGCCATGGAGAAGACGCTCTGGGAGTCCATTCGTTACCTCGAGCCGCTGAAGCCGCGCTTCGTGTCGGTGACGTATGGCGCCGACGGCAGTACGCGCGAGCGCACTCACAACGTGGTGTCGCGTGTGCAGCAGGAGACGGACCTCACCTGCGTGCCGCATCTCACGTGTATCGGCGCCTCCAAAGGCGAGGTGCTCGACATCGCGCGCAAGTATTGGGACCAGGGGATCCGCCACATCGTCGCGCTGCGCGGTGACGCGCCTGCCGGCACCGTGAAATATGAACCGCGTCCCGATGGCTTCGCCTATGCCGCGGACCTGGTCGCGGGACTCAAGACCGTGGGCGATTTCGAGATCTCGGTGGCCGCGTATCCCGAGAAACATCCGGAGGCGCCGAGCGCGGCTTTCGATCTCGACGTCCTGCAACGCAAGATCGACGCCGGTGCGGATCGTGCGATCACGCAGTTCTTCTACGACACGGATCTCTATCTACGCTTCCGCGACGCCTGCGCGGCCAAGGGCATCACCGCGCCGATCGTGCCGGGCATCCTGCCGATCACACGTTTCCCGCAAGTCACGCGTTTCGCCAAGCGTTGCGGCGCCTCCATTCCCGAGTGGCTGGAACATCGTTTCGACGGTCTCGACGACAATCCCGAGACGCGCAAGCTGATCTCCGCCGCCGTGGCGATCGAGCAGGTCCACCAGCTCCAGAAACACGGCGTCGAGGAGTTTCATTTCTATACGCTGAACCGATCCGAGCTCACGTACGCCATCTGCCATGCGCTGGGTGTCCGTCCGTCGGCGAAGAAGGCCGCCAATGAGTAGTTCGACCCAGGCCGAACGCGCCGCAGCCCTGCGAAAGCTCTTCAAGGAGCGCATCGTCGTCATCGACGGCGCCATGGGCACCATGATCCAGCAGCACAAGCTGGGTGAGGCCGACTACCGCGGCACGCGTTTCGCGGATTGGAAGCAGGATCTGAAGGGCTGCAATGACCTGCTGGTCATCACCAAGCCCGAGGTGATCGCAGGAATCCACGCGCAGTTCGTGGAAGCCGGCGCGGACGTCCTCAGCACCAACACCTTCAACGCCACGGCCACCGCCATGGCGGACTACTCGATGGAGCACCTGGTGCCGGAGCTCAACCGCACGGCGGCGCAACTCGCGCGCCGCGTGGCGGACGAGCAAGGCAAGAAGCTGGGCCGGCAGGTATTCGTGGCGGGCGCGCTGGGCCCGACGAACCGCACGGCGTCGATTTCTCCCGACGTGAACGACCCTGGCTTCCGCGGCGTCACCTGGGATCAGCTCGAGGCGACCTACCGCGACGCCACGCGCGCGCTCATCGAAGGCGGCGTGGACCTGATCCTCATCGAGACCATCTTCGACACGCTGAACGCGAAGGCGGCCATCTACGCCGCGCGCGCGGTCATCGATGAGTCCGGCGTGGACCTGCCCATCATCATCTCGGGCACGATCACCGATGCCTCCGGCCGCACCTTGTCGGGCCAGACCGTCGAAGCCTTCTGGGCTTCGGTGAATCATGCGCGGCCGCTGGCCATCAGCTTCAACTGCGCGCTCGGCGTGAAGCAGTTGCGCCCGTACGTGGAAGAGCTTTCGCGGCTCGCCGATACCCACGTGGGCGTGTACCCGAACGCGGGCCTGCCCAATGCTTTCGGTGAATACGATGAAGCGCCCGAGGACACGGCCAGTGTGCTCGGCGATCTCGCGCATCACGGGCATCTGAACTTCGTCGGCGGCTGCTGTGGCACCACGCCGGCGCACATCAAGGCGATTGCCGACCGCGTCCGGTGCGAACCGATACGCCGTCCGAAGGATCATGAGCCGCGCCTCAAGTTGTCAGGCCTCGAGGCCTTCAACCTCACCGACGACATCCGCTTCGTGAACGTGGGCGAGCGCACCAACGTCACGGGCTCGGCCAAGTTCCGCAAGCTCATCGAGGCGGGCGACTATCCCGCGGCGCTCGCCATCGCACGCCAGCAGGTGCAGGACGGCGCGCAGATCATCGACATCAACATGGATGAGGGCATGCTGGATTCGGAGGCCGCCATGGTGCGCTTCCTGAATCTCATCGCCGCGGAGCCCGACATCGCGCGTGTGCCGGTGATGATCGATTCGTCCAAGTGGTCGGTCATCGAGGCCGGCCTCAAGTGCGTTCAAGGCAAGGGCGTGGTGAACTCCATCTCGCTCAAGGAAGGCGAGGAGGCTTTCCTGAAGCATGCACGGCTAATCCTGGGTTACGGTGCGGCCGTGGTCGTCATGGCCTTCGACGAGAAGGGCCAGGCCGACACCATCGCGCGCAAGATCGAGATCTGCGAGCGCAGCTACAAACTGCTGGTCGGCATCGGTTTCCCGGCCGAAGACATCATCTTCGACCCGAACATCTTCGCGGTGGCCACGGGCATCGAGGAGCACAACAACTACGGCGTGGACTTCATCGAGGCCACGCGCGAGATCCGCAAACGTTGCCCGCATGCACACATCTCGGGTGGCGTGAGCAATGTGTCGTTCTCGTTCCGCGGCAACGAGCCCGTGCGTCAGGCGATGCATTCGGTGTTCCTGTACCACGCCATCCAGGCGGGCATGGACTTCGGCATCGTGAATGCCGGCGCCATGACCATCTATGACGAGATTCCGAAGGAGCTGCGCGAGCGCGTCGAGGATGTGATCCTCAATCGCCGCCCGGATGCGTCGGAGCGGTTGCTCGAGATCGCCACGCAGTTCAAGGACGGCGGCGGCAAGAAGAAGGAAGAGGATCTGGCTTGGCGCGCGTTGCCCGTCAAGGAGCGCCTTTCCCATGCGCTGGTGTCGGGTAACGACCAGTTCATCGTCGAGGACACTGAAGAGGCGCGGCAGGCCGCCGAGCATCCGCTGCACGTCATCGAAGGCCCGCTCATGGATGGAATGAACGTGGTCGGCGACCTGTTCGGCTCGGGCAAGATGTTCCTGCCGCAGGTGGT
>JBKPPO010000229.1:0-10145 GCA_046733635.1 Pseudomonadota bacterium
GTTCGATGGATCTGTCGCGCGCCGCCGCGGCCAGCAATGCGCGCAAGGTTTCGGTGATCTCGCTCTTGCGCGTCCTTTCGTCGCGCGAGTCGTTGCTCACTTCGACCATGAGCAGGATGAAATCACCGGGCCGCTTGAGACTCGTGCCCGGGATGGCGGAGTCCTCGGCGCGCATTCCGGTGACGACGACTTCCTCCATCGCCTCCTGCGCCGACGCCGACGAGCCGATCAGGACCAGGGCCAACCAACCGCTGCGTAGTTTCATGGGAACCCTCCTGCGCCGATACTAACAATCGGGTCGGAGGAAGACAGGCCGGCGATTCAGCGGCGCCGGCGACCCAGCCGCTCCAGGCCCGTAAGCACACGGATCAGGCGTCGGAATTTCTTACGGCCACTTCTCCCGGCCGACCAACGCACCGATCTCGGCATGCGCCGCCGCCAGCGATTTCACGTCCAGGGCGGAATCGCTGGTGTACACGGCTATGAAGAGGGGACGCCGCTCAAGTGGATAGGCGATGCAGAGATCGTTGACGGCGCCCCGGGCGCCCGTCCCGGTCTTGTCTCCCGCGGGCCAGCCACGTGGCAGGCCGCCGCGCACCCGGTCGAGCCCGGTGCGCGAAGCCACCATCCAGTCGATGAGCAACGCACGCGACGTCAGCGACAACACGTCCTGCGTGAAGATCCGGAGCAGCGAACCCACCATGGCCCGCGGCGTGGTGGTGTCGCGCTCATCGCCGGGTTCGTTGCTGTTGAGCTCGAGCTCGCGGCGATCCAGCCGGGTCGTCTCGTCGCCGATGCTGCGCATGAACTGCGTGAACGCCGCCGGGCCACCGATGCCATCGAGGAGGATGTTGGCGGCGGCATTGTCGCTCTCGACGACCACGGCGCGGCAAAGCTCGAGCACGGTGAGGCTGGTGGCGCCGGTCTTGAGGGCAGCCTCGACCACGGGCGAGTTCGCCAGCACGTCGCCCGCGGCGATCTTCAGCGCCTGTGTGCCGCGGAATGCCCCATGGTCCACCTGCCACAGCAGCGCGGCCGCCAGCGGTAGTTTGAACGTGGAGGCCATGGCGTAGCGCGAGCCGTCGTCATACGCGATGCGCTTGCCGCTCTGCGAATCGAGGATGTGCACGCCGAGCCTGCCGCCGATCCGCTTGTGCAGATCCTTCAGCGTGCGCTGGGCGCTGGCGGCAACGGCGGGCGCGGCGATCGCCGCGGCCAGGCTCAGCGAGATCAGCGTGCGTCGGGAGATCATCAGTCCTCCGCCAGCACCACGATCTTGTCGCTCTCGCCGAACGTGTGGCGCTCGGATTTCTTGGGATTCACATTGACGCCGAAGCCACGCGTCTTGTCGTCGGCGTATTTCATGAGGCGATAGCCGATCGCGGTTTCGCCGCGCTGCGCCGCCGCTTCCATGACGGTGTAGAAATCCACCGTGCTGCCGAGCTTGATGTAATCGGTCATGGGGCGGATGTATATCTCGCTGCCCTCGGAGCTGAACAGCACCTTGAATACCTTGTCGAGGTTCTTGTTCTCCGACAACTGCGACATCATGAGGCTCACCAGCTTGTCGCTGACGATGAAGTCGTCGGCGCGCGCGATCTGCGCCAGCGCCCGGTTCCGGATGTCCATCATCTCGCTCACGATGCTGAGCCGCGTGCCGGCAGCGTCCGCGAGATTGCGCAGATGCAGCAGCGTGATCAGCGTCTTCGCATCGGCTTCCTGGATGGGCAGGTCGTTGTAGCTCAGCAGGATCACGTGTTCGAACGTGGCCGCTTTCACCGCCGCCAGCGTCGCCGCGTGCGTGATGTCGCCATCCGCGAAACGCACCTTCTGCCGCTTCATGCGCCTGGCCACGCTCATGAGCTTTTCGCGCACACCCTCCTGGCGGCAGATGATGATGGTCTCCGAGCCTGGCGCGACGTAGTTGTCGAGCTCCTCGATGATGGCCTGCGCCTTGCCGTTCCAGCCGAGGATGAGGATGCGCTCGGGCGCGGGCGGCAGCCGGTCGCGATGCGACAGCGCACTCGTGTCCGGCAGTCCGCCCCCGGCATCGGGGCGCAACACCAGCGTGTCGTCGTCCTCGGTGATCGCGATGACCTGGTCGCCGCTCGAGAACGCGGTGTCCATGGGAGGATTGAGCAGGCACTCCCCGTTCACCGTCATGATGCCCATGACCGTGGAGTCCTCGTACGCGGCGATGACCTCGCGATAGCTGCGCCCCGCGAGCCCCGGCTCTTCCTTGAAGTAGATCTCCGCGCCATCGAAATCCAGCAGCTCGGTGTACACGACGGAGAGGCCCGACTGCCGGCAGGTCTGCGCGGTCACGCGTGCGATCAGATCTTCGCCCTGGATGTAGATGGCCTCGTTTCCACCGACGAGCGCAGCTGCCTCGAGATTCCGCGGTTCGCGGATCTCCGCCACGATGTGATACGGCTCCTGCTTGCGCGCGGGATTGTTCGTGATGGCCAGCACGGATTTTATAACGTGGATGTCGGGGTTTTCGGTCTCCGGCGCCAGCACGATGATGGAACGCGCCGAGTGCGGATCCACCACCGCCAGGTCGTCGAGGTCGAGTGGATTGCCGCTGCGGCAGATGATCCTGGTGTTCCGGGTGTCCGGAAATTTCGAGCGGAGAGCATCCTCCATCTCGATCTTGTCGCGCTCCGACAGGATCACGATGGCCGGGTTCTTCTGGTTCTCGTTCGCGATCAGCAGCTCGCCGATCACCGAATACACCTTGCTCGACCAGCCGAGGATCAGCGTGAAGCCCTCTTCGATGACACGTGAACGGCCTTTACGCAGCTCCGCGAGCCGAGCCTCGAGGCCCGAAGTGATGGTGCCGATCAGGATACTGACGATGAAGATGCCGCCGATGGTCACGATCATCATCAGCAGGCGGAGCTGCCATCCGTTGTCGCCGGCCACCACGCCGGGATCCATGGTGCGCAGCAGGCTCTGCCACATGCCCTCGAAGAATCCGTAGGGATGTTCGTGATCGTCGGGATCCTGGCCGATGCGCATGGCCGCGAGCACCAGGGCCGCCAGTACGACGATGGCCGTCGACAGCAGCGCCAGCCAGCCGATGATCGCGATGGCGCCTTTGGACAGCGTGTTCTCGAAGCGATAGCGCAGGCGATCGCGCCAGGTGATGTCGCGCACACTCATGGACGAAGCCCCTCCCAAGGCAACGCTGGCGAATATTACGCGAATCGGTGAAGGGTCACCCGCGGGGCGCCGCGCGCCACCACTCGCCGGAGGTTGTTAGCGCGCGCGAGTCTTCAGCGGCGCTTGACGACGATGTCGATGCTGTCGGTGCCGGGGTCATAGACGATCGTGACCTCGCCGGCCTCGAGCTGCCGCATGACGTCCGCGACCTTGCTGTCCAGCGGCACATCGCGCTCGCCGTAGTCCGTGCCTTCGCGAAGCACGAACGACTCGACCACGCCACGCAGCGCGTCACGGCTCAGCTCGGTGTGAGGGACCTCGACCGGGCCGGAATCTTCGGCCGGTTTGTCATTTTCCATGGGGACGCGGCAGAGCCTCGAATGGGAGCTGGTTCATGAAATAACACGGATTGTGGCCTGTCCTACAGGTCCCAGGCGTCTTTCGTTGTACGGTTGCGCCCGCCTGTGTCGGCCATCTTGCCGTGCAGTAGGCAGCGCTCGAAGGGGACGAGAGGACAACGTGGCGTTGAACGGAGCGACCCGGCTGCCGCTGGGTCTCAAGATTTTCATGGTCAGCTTCTCGCTGATCCTCGCTGTTTACTCCGCGGCCACACAGGGCCCGTGGACGCTGTTCTATATCTGCGACGTGGCCTTGTTCCTCGCCACCATCGGCATCTGCAGCGAACGGTCGCTCCCCATATCGATGGCCGCGGTGGGGGTGCTCGTGGTCCAGGGCCTGTGGATCGTGGACCTGTTGTTCACCGCCATGGGACTCTCGCCGCTACGGATGACGGGCTACATGCTCAACGAGAATGTCTCGATCATCAAACGCGTGATCTCGCTGTTCCACGCGTGGTTGCCGCTGGTGCTTTTGTTCTCCATCTGGCGGCTGGGCTATGACTCGCGGGCGATGAAGTACTGGACTGCGGTGGCCATGGCGGTGCTGCTCATCAGCTATTTCTTCCTGCCGCGACCGCCCGCCCCCGCCGACGATCCCATGATGGCGGTGAACGTCAACTATGTGTTCGGCCTCTACATGTCCGGCGAACAGGACCGCATGCCCGAGGGAGTGTGGCTCGTGTCGTTGATGGCGGTCACGACGGCCTTCTTTTTCCTGCCGGCACACCTCGTGCTCAAACAATTGTTCCCGCGCGCGGGCGCCCCTGTCACGTCGAGTATTTCCGAATCAGCAACGCCGCTCCCGTGAGCGAGGCCGCGATCGCGAGCATCACCCATTCGATGTGCTGACCCGGTGACGCCAGGACGCGCGGCAGGTGCAGCAGCACCACGAACGAACCCATCATCGCGGCCTCGCAACCGGCGGCGAGCCGGGACCTGACTCCGCTCACCAGCGCGAGTCCCGCGAGCAGATGTCCCGCGCCGGTAGCCCAGGCCCAGAACACCTTGTAGGGAATCCACGCGGGCACGAACGACGCGGTGAAATCGATGTAGTTGAAGTGCGCGAAGCCGAACACGATCGCGGAAAGGCCGGCGAGCACGCGCGCGAGGATTTTCAGTGTCGGGCCCAGCGCGCCCGCACTTCCCGCGAGCAGCGCCACCGCGCCCATGGTGAGGAACGTGATTTCCGCGGGCGCGTTCCACGCGCCGATGCTGCCCGCATTCCGCAGCGTGGGCGGCAGATGGAATGCGATCACCCACAAGCCGTAGAACGACGCCAGTAGCAACGCACCCAGCCGCTCTCGCCTGGCGAGCATCAGCAGTCCGCCGGCCAGCAGCAGCGCCGCGCTGACGTATGCATACGGCATCGCGGGTATGGACTTCGGCACCGCCTGCCATTGCAGCGCGAACGAGTGGAACCAGATGCCGACGGCGCCTAACAAGATGGCGCCGAGGGCGTAGGGAATGGCGTTCAGATTCATGTGTCCTCCGCGAAGGGGCGACACTATACCCATCCCGTCGTCGCTCATCTAACTACTATCGCGGCGCCCGCCCCGCATGCGGGCCATGCCCGGGTGATGGCGCCTCGACTCCGGGACAACGACAGGTGAACCGGAGCTGAATGCGGGGCGGTCGAAGACGAGTCCGCGGCGCCGCTTGCCTGCCGTCTATCCAGACGACTAACCTCCGCCAACGAGGTCCGTCATGAAATACCGTCTGATCGCCTGGATGCTGTCGACCCTGCCGCTCGCCGCCGCCGGCCAGGAGGCCGCGAATCAGCCGGCTTCCATGCCGCTCGCCGATCCGCAGGCATTTCATCTGAAGGGACAGAAAGTACAGGGGCTGCTGCGTACCTCAGTTGCCGCTCCATCGGCGCCCGCGGCCCCCTCGGCACAGCAGGAACGGCCGGCGCTCACCGAGACCGAACTCGCCAACGAGAAACTGAAGCGCATCGACTTCGCCGCGGCTCGGACGGTCACGCGATACCGGGAGGCTGATGACGCTCTCCGGAAGATCTATCGGCAGCAGATGCGCGACCAGACCATCGTGACCAGCGCCGACAGTTTCGATGCGTGGCTCTCCTGCCAGGACACCAACAACCTGCTGAGTACCTTCGAGCGCTTCGACCGTTGCCAGAGCGTGAAACTCGAACTGCACCTCGATCGCGTCACCGCAAACGACGAAGGGCTGCCACCGCTTCCGCGCTGACTCCGGGTTACGTCACGCGTCCGCGAAATGCCGCCGCGGATTGAATGACGATCCCTTTGCGAGCTCGCGATACAACTCGCGCTCGCGATCGTCGGGTTCCGGCACCACGATCTGCGTGACCGCGAAGAGATCGCCCGCGGCCCCCTTCGGAGATGGCAATCCCCGGCCCGCCAGCCGCAGCTTCTGGCCGGCAGACGTCCCCGGTCGGATCTTGAGGTTCACCGAGCCTGCGAGCGTGGGCACCTCCACCGTGGCGCCCAGCGCCGCCTCCCACGGGGTCAGGGGCAGATCCAGGTAGAGATCACGGCCTTCGGCGCGATACAGGCGGTGCGGCTTGAGCCTGATGTCCAGATAGATGTCGCCGTCGGGGCCGCCCGAGAATCCCTTGCCGCCCTTGCCGGGAAGCCGAAGCCGTTGTCCATCTACCGCACCGGGCGCCACGCGCGCTTTGACGGTCTGCTGGCCGTGCTGGGGCAGCGAGAGGTTGAGCGACAGCGTGGTGCCGTTGAAGGCATCCTCGATGCTGATCTCCACCGGCACCTCGAAATCCTGGCCGGGCATGCCCGCGGAGCGGCGCCCCTGGCCCGCGCCGCGGCCGCCGAAACGCGTGAAGAGATCCCCGAAATCCATGTTCTCGAACGAGAAGGAGCCGCCGCCGTGCTGGCGGGCCCAATCCGGCGGCGGCCGGAACTCCTCACCCTGGGGCCGGCTGCCGAGTTCGTCGTAGGCAGCCCGCTTCTCCGGATCCTTGAGCGTCTGATACGCCTCGCCGATCTCCTTGAAACGAGCCTCGGCGCCCGGCTCCTTGGACACGTCCGGGTGATATTTCTGCGCAAGGCGGCGATACGCCTTGCGGATCTCGTCATTCGAAGCGCCGCGCTCCACGCCGAGCGCGGCGTAGTAATCGGTGTACTTCATCGTCTCCGTTACTCGCCCAATTGCACCTGCTTCTGCTTGTATCCAGCCGGGATCTCGAAGGTCGAGGCAGGCATCTTCTCTTCCCGCCATACCTTCATGAGCTGCTCCCGGTCCGCAAGCCTGCCGTTCTCGTAGGCACGCGTACGCACGGGAAAGCCGTTGACCTTGGCCTGAGCTTCGAATTCCCGGTCCATGTCGCCGGCCAACATGGGGACGGATTTGGCCATTTCTTCGAAAACCTTCGCGAAATTGGCAAAAATCTGCTGGAAGTTCTCGTTGCCCGGCAATGCACTGTAAGGCGCGACGCAGAGCTGCTCATCGAGCTCGTCGTTCCGTTTCATGTCCCAGAGCCGGCAGGTGCGGCCATCAACCGTGTCCGTCTTGCCGGTATCGATGACCTCGACCTTGGGCTTGGCCAGGTTGCCATCCAGGCCCGGAACTGCCCCCAGGGCCTTCTCCATCTGGGCGCGCTGGTCGGGCGGAAGTTTGGCGAGTTGCTCCTTCATGCGCTCGATGCCGGCATTGAGCTTCTTGGCGAGTTGCTCCATGGCGGCCTTGTCGAACACCACGTAGCTCTTGTCCGAGTCGTCGACGATGTACAGCGTGTCGTTCTTGATGATGGTGGCGCGGCCTTCCTCATCGACGAAGCGTCCGAGTCCACCCTGTACGTACATCTTCTGCGTGAGTTGGGATTGCTTGGTCGTCAGGTCGTGTTCGACCATCTCGACGTAGACGCCGGCGCCGGCCGCGCCGGCAGCGCACATTCCGAGTGCGAACAGGACGATCCGTTTCATGAAGCCCTCGTTTGGACGTAAATCGAAGAGGGCACTCTACACCCCGGGTCGCCGCCTCCCCTAGACTCCGGCCCATCGCATGGAAGAGCGCCGCAAACCTGTCCTCGGACGCGTCGTACCCGGAGTGTCTCCGGCCCTGCAACGCCGGCTGAGGCGCTTCTTCGCCTTTCTGCAGGGACTCAGCGTGCCGCTGGCTTCCTGGATGGCATTGCGGCTTTTTCTGACGCCCGCACGGCGCCGCATCGAAGCCAGCGACGCACCCGTGGTGGCTGCGGCCCTCAAACGCCACCTGCGCGCAGGCCCCCATCACTTCGTGGCCTGGCAGTGGGGGGAGTCCGCGCCGTGGGTGGTGCTGCTCCATGGCTGGGGCTCCCATGCCGCGCGATTCGGAAACTTCATCGCTCCCCTTCGATCCGCGGGTTATTCGGTCATCGGAATCGACGCGCCCGCACACGGCGAATCGCCGGGCCGGCAATCCGATCTGCCGCGCTTCCGCGATTGCCTCGCAGAAGTGCTGCGCACCCATTCGCCCGTGCACGCGGTCGTGGGCCACTCACTGGGCGGGGGCGCGCTGCTCACGGTGCTCGCCGAAACGCAGCAGCACCACCCCAACAAGATCTGCCTGTTCGGCGTGCCCAGCGACATGGATTACATCCTCGAATCCTTCGCGATGATGCTGGGGCTCGGCGAAGCGGCTCGATTGCATCTGCGGCGAAGGTTCGAAAGGAAATTCGGGCGGTCCGCCAAGGACATCTCCGTCTCCGCGGCAGCGCCGCACGTGCGCATTCCGGTGCTGGTGGTGCATGACGAGGGAGACAACGTCGCGCCCATCGCGCAGGGAATCGCGCTGGCCGCGGCCATGCCGCAGGCCACGTTGATCCGCACGACGGGATTCGGACACAGCGGCGCGCTGCGCGATCCCGCCACCATCGAACGGGTGGTCAGTTTCCTGCGCGAGTGAACGCGGCCGGCGGGTCTCGGGTCTGGGCATGGGCGGACCAGAGCGTCCGCGCATGCTCGAGTGCGAACTCGTGCAGGCCGCGCAGTTCGGCGTGCGGCAAGGCCTCGCCGGGAAATCCCTGCGCATCGCGCGGGATGGCGATCACGCACATGCCGGCGGCGCGCGCCGCCCGAACGCCACCGGGTGAATCTTCGAACACCAGGCATTCCCGGGGCTCGACACCCAGGCGTTGCGCGGCGAGCAGGTAGATAGCCGGATCGGGTTTCCCGAGCGGCACGTGATCCGCGGAGAGAACCTGCTCGAAGCGGTCGGCGATACCGAGCTCGGCGAGCACCAGGTGGCACAACACTTCGGGTGAATTCGAGGCCAGCGCCACGCGCCAGCCCAGGTCTCGGCACAAAGTCAGGCACTCCTGTACGCCCGGCAGGCTCTGCCGGTGCGCGCGGATCTGCTCGCCCACACGCGCGATGACCGCGGCTTCGATTTCTTCGAGCGTGGCGCCGGTCCAGGGATGCAGGCGGTACCAGTGCTCCGTGACCTGCCGCGGTGTCATCGGCGCCGTGACGCGCGACATCTCCTCGGTGACGTCGATCCCGACGCTGCCGAACACCGCGCGCTCGGCGCGCTGCCAGAACGGTTCGGAATCGATGAGCAGCCCGTCCATGTCGAAGATGGCGGCGCGGAACATCGCTGTCGGCCTAGAAGCTCGCGCGGAAGAAGAGCTCGGGGCCCTTGACGTCGAGGTTGTAGAGGAAGGGCTCGTCGACGTTGGTGAGCTCGAGCTCCAGGTTGTACTGGGTGTATCCGAGGCCCACGGCGAAATTCTTGCGCCAGCGATACTGGATGTCCGCATGCCAGTCGAGGAAGCTGCCTTCGGCGTCGTCCACGTTGACGAGCTTGAGCTGGTTCACGCGGCCGGTGATCGCCCAGCGCTTGGAGATCCGGTACGCCGCGTTGAGCGCCAGCGTCGGGAACAGCCCTGCTTCCGAGCCGCGATCACGATTGAGTGTGCCCGGCTCGCCGCCTTCCGCCTTGATCTCGAGGATGTAGAGACCCATGCCGAGGCCGGCCTCGAAGCGATCCGCGCGGAACAAAGAGTAGGTGTACGTCATCGACAACGTGCGCCAGTCGAGCTTGGTGCGGAAGGTGTCGCCCGCATCGAAGGAGAAATCGCCGAACTCCACGTCCTGGTCGAGTACGACCTGACCGAAGCGGTTGAGCTTGAAGTAATCGAAGCGGACCTGGTTGCGCTCGCCCAGGCGGAAGTTGAATTCCATGCGCGCCTGGTCGATCACGTCGTCGAGACCCAGGTCATCCTCGGCGCTGAGCAACGTGCCATCCGGCGTCTGCGCATCCGTGGAATCGATGCGCAGATCGGTCGCGACGTTGCCCTGGAAATATCCGCCGCGCATGTAGAAGCGGTCGCTGACGGGGCTCGCGAGTTCCTGCTTCTCGGCCTGCAGCGCTTCGCTGGGCTTGAGCACCACCTCGGCCTTCTCGCGCTCGGCGCGCGATTGCACGGGCTCTTCCTTGTCCTTGCGCCAGAGGGCGCAACCGGACATCAACAGGCTCAACAGGATGACCAGGCCGAGACGCATGGAAGCAGCTCCAGGGAAAGCAAGCGGGGCAATGATCTAACAGCCCGCGCGGGTGCGCCAGCGTCGCCCTAAACAGACGGGGCCGGTGTGACTCGCATCACAC
>JBKPPO010000230.1:0-25360 GCA_046733635.1 Pseudomonadota bacterium
GTCCGGCGTGGTGGCGCCGAGTTCGGCGCCACCGCTGGCCGAAGAGCCCCTGCTCTCGGACCAGGAGCCGTCAGTGCCGCCCAACAACGATTCGCGCGACTTCCAGCCCGCGATCACGGCCGAGCAGGCCGGCGCCGTGGCCGCCGCGCGGCGCGCGGGCGAACTGCCCTCGCGTGACGAGGTGCTCTCGCAGGGCACGCAGTTGCCGGACTTGCGGCTGGACCTGCACGTGTACGCCGCCGAGCCCGCCGAACGGTTCGTGTTCATCAACATGCGGAAGCTGCGCGAAGGCGAATCGCTGCCGGATGGCGTGAAGGTCGAAGAGATCACGCCGAAGGGGGCGCGTATGTCCTTCCGCGGCACCCGGTTCACCCTCGAGGGCAGTTGATGGGGTCACTCCCCATTATTTTTCGATGGGTCGCTTCTCGGCCTCCCACGCCAGATAGTCGCCCTCGAGATGCAGTAGTTTGGTGAAACCGGCGCCGCGCAGGATTTCCTCGGCGATCAGCGTGCGACGGCCGCTGCGACAGTAGAGCACCACTTCCTTGTCCTTGTGCGCGGCCACCTCGGCGAGCTTCGCCGGTAGCTGGTCGTGCGAGACATTCAGCGCACCGGGCACGTGGCCCGCGACGAATTCCGCGGGCGTGCGCACATCCAGGACCACGAGCCCGGGATCTTGCTTCTCCAGGCGCCCCAGCAGATCGGTCTGCGAAATCAGCGGCGCGGGCGCAGCCGTGGACGGCGCCGGGGGCGCGGGCTCAGCGGCGATGACGGCTGCCGCCCCGCTAAGCAACCCCGCAACGAACAAAGTGGCACAAGTTTTCATGATGCACCTCAGGTCTCATCCGCCAGCTTGCCGATTTCCACCGGCGTGAGGCGATGGATGATCCACTCCTTCATCTGCCGTGCGCCGAGCGATCGATAGAACCTGAGCGCGGGCTCGTTCCAATCCAGCACGGCCCACTCGAGACGTCCGCAATCGCGCTCGCGCGCGATGCGGGCCAGCGCACGCAGCAGCGCGCGGCCGATGCCGTGACTGCGAAGCGCCGGGCGCACGAACAGGTCTTCCAGGTAGAGCCCGGGCTTGCCCACGAACGTCGAGAAGTTGAAGAAGTACAACGCAAATCCCGCGGGTTCGCCGTTCCACTCCGCGATCAACACGCGGATCACGGGATTCTCGGCTTCGAGCTCGCGCTGGAAATCCTCGGGCCGCGCCTTGGCCTCGTGCAGCAGCTTCTCGTAGTCCGCGAGCTCGCGCACCAGGCTCGCGATGACGGAGGCATCGGCGGGCGCCGCCGGTCGGATATTGAGCATCGAACTACTCCGCGATGAACCAGCGCATGTCCTTGTCGCGCTCCAGTACGAAGCGGTTGTAGGGCAATCCCTGCCCGCTCACGTCGTAGATCGCGCGCGATCCGCCCATGTCGTAGCGCGGCGTGAGCTCCTGCACCACGCGCAGCGTGGTGATCATGATCTCGCGTGTGGATTCGTTGTTGGTGCAGGCGTTGACGAGCGTCTTGCGCGCGCTGCGCGAGATGGCCTTGTTGAAGTTGTCGCTCATGAACTGGTCGTAGTACTGCTCGCAGTGCCCTTCCGCCAGCGCCGCTTCGGCGCGCGCCAGCAGTTCGCTGATGCCGGGCGCCAGGGGCGCGGGCTTGGACGCCTCGCCCGGGGCCGCTCCCCCGCCTGCGCCACCGGAGGCAACGGGCGCCGTGGCCGCGCGTCCTTCGAGCAGATCGTCGATCTGCGCCTCGATCTCGCTCGGGACGATGGCGCGCCATTGCGCGCCGTACTGCGCCAGCGCCACCGTGACGGTCACCTTCACCGCGCCGCGTTCCTTGGGCGGTTCGCCCTTGCCGACTAGATAGACGATCTTGCCGTCGGGCACCGCCGCCAGCCAGTCGAACTTCTGGAACTCGCGCGCGCGGATGCGCAGGCGCTCCGACAGCGTGGCGTAGAAGCGGATCGCCGTCATGCTCTCGAGATCGGCCAGCGATCTTCCGGGGCCGAACAGGCGCGAGCGATAGGTGCTGTCGCTACGCGACGCCTCCGCGCGCAGCAGCACGAGCAGCTTCGAGCGCAGTTTCTCCACCTCGTCGGGATGCATCTCCTGCGCGATGGCCTGCGCGTTGCCACTGGCCACGGCGCGCAGGAACTGTTCGGCGCCCCGCTCCTGGGCGCCATTCGGCCCCGCCGCGAGCGCGGGCGCGGCGGCGGACACCAGTAGAGAGGCGAACAAGATCCGTAGCGGCTGGGTCATCGATAAGGCCATCCGGCGCTCCAGGGTTTTTCGGGCGGGCGGGATCATAACCGGGCCCCGCGAGGCCGCCCCAACTGTGAAAGTGGTCTCGTTACTGGACAGGACGGGCGGGACGCAGTTCACGGATTAAACCGCCTGGAGCCCCGCTGCGGCTGTCCCCGATACACTGACATATCTTGTTAAAGTGCCCCGCATCCCGGGTTTTTTGCTGCTTTCCGCAGGTCTGCCCACCGCATGTTGCCGCAGTCGGAATTCGAGTCGCCCATGTTCGCCAACGCTCCCGAGCGTGTGGCGATCGCAGCGATTACGCAGGACCGGGCGCTCATCGGGCTGTTGCGCAGCACGGTTGATCCCTCCAACGATGTCATCCTGGTTTCCTCGGAAGCCGAGCTCACTCCGCACCTGAACAGCCGCCGCGTTTCCGCGGCCCTGCTGGACAGCATGTTCATCGAAGGGGACCTGGCCGGCATGGCCGAGCGCCTGCGCAGCACCTGGCCGGATCTCGTGCTCGTGGTCGTGGGCACCGCCGAGGAACAGTCGAAGGTGGCGGCGCAGATCACTTCGGGCGTCGTCTACCGCTTCCTGCACCGTCCCGTTTCCGCGCCACGCGTCCGCCTGTTCGTCGACGCCGCCCTGCGCCGCCATGAAGTGGAGAACGTCGAGCGCACGCTGGAACACGTGCGGCCGGATTTCTCGCGCATGGAGCCCCCGAAGAAGCCCATCGACCCTGGCGCACGCGCCGTGTTGCCCGGTGTGCTCGGCGCCGTGGCCGTGGTGGCCGCCGCAGGCCTCTGGTTCGCGTTGTCATCGGGCGGCAAGGAAGACGACGCGCCTTTAGTTGCCGCCAGCCAGTCCCCGCCGGCGGCATCCGTTCCGGCCACAGCGGAAGACACGGGCGCCGCGGCAAAGCCCGCGCTCGAATCCAGGCCTGCGCCCAAAGCCGAGGCTCCGGCGATGACGCCGGCCCCCGTCGCCACGCCAGTCGCGGCCACCGCGCCCGCGACGGCTCAACCGTCGCCGACCACACCGGAAGAATCGGTGCAGGACCGTTTGCGGCCCGCCGCTTCCAGCGTGGTACAGGTTCCCGATGAAGTCGCGCCCCAGACACCTCCGCCGGCACCGGCCCTCACCCATGAGCAGAAGGTGCGCGCGCTGCTCGGCCAGGCCGAAGCAGCGCTGCAGCGTGGCGAGCTGGCATCACCGGCCGGCCGCAATGCGGTCGCGTTGTTCACGGGCGTGCTCGAACTCGATCCCGGCAACGCGCTCGCCAAAGGCGGGCTGGTGCGCGTTGCCGACCGCCTGTTGAGCGCCGCCGAACGCACGCTCACCGCCGGCAACGTGGAAGACGCCCGCAACATGGTGGCCGTCGCTGAGAACCTCACGCCCGCCACCGCGCGTGGCGCGTTCCTCATGATGCAGATCGAGATGGAGCGGGAGCGGAGTGCCATGGCGCGCGCGAAGGAGAGCGCGGCGCAGGACGCGCAGTCCAAGGGCGCGAACTACCTGCGGCTCGCGAACGCGCGCCTGCAGAGCGGCGCACTCATCGAACCCTCCGGCGACAATGCACGCTTCTACCTGGAAGCCGCGCGCCAGATCGCGCCCGAGGGCGCGGGCATGCAGGAGACCTCGCGCGCCCTGCAGAAGGAACTGCTGGACCGGGCCGCCGCGGCCGCGAACCAGGGCAATGCCGCCGACACCGAACGCTGGCTCGCGAACGCCGACGGCGCCGGCGCCGCACGGCCCGACATGGCGGCCATCCGCCGCTCGCTGCAGGACACGCTGATCAGCGCGCGTTCCAGCCGCATGAACGAACTCACGCGCGCTTTCAGCGCCGCGTTGTCCGGCAACCGGTTGCTGCCGCCCGCGCCTGACGATGCGAAGTCGCAGCTCCTCTCGCTCATCAATACCGATGCCTCCAGTCCCGCGGTGGCCAGCGCGCGCCAGGGGCTCGGCGCGGCGTTCCTCGACGAGATGCGCGGCGCGCTCGCGCGCAACGATCTCACCGCCGCCGCCGCCTGGCTCAACGAGGCGCAGACCATCGGCTTCACGAATCCCGACGTCACGGCGCTCGAGACGCAGCTCGCCGAGGCTCGCGAGAAGGCCGCGCAGCGTAGCGAGGTGGTCGGCGCCAACTCGCTGCAACGCCTGGAATACGTGGCGCCGAAATTTCCCGCGGCCACTCGCAACCGTGGCATGTCGGGCTGGGTGGAAGTCGAGTTCACGGTGCAGCCGGACGGGTCCACCAGCGACATCGTGGTCACCAACTCGAGCCCGCGCCGCACCTTCGACAACGCGGCCACCTCGGCCGTGGCGCAATGGCGCTACAAGCCGGTGATGCGCGAAGGCAAGCTCGTCGAGCAGCGCGCCGCCGTGCGCATCCGGTTCGCGGATCAGTAGATGGACGCTCCTCGCCAGCAGCGCTTTCTCATCGTCGAGCGCGACGCCAGGTACGCGCAGTGGCTGCAGCATTCGGTGAGCGCCGGCTGGCCCGCCGACTCGATCGTCATCATGGACTGGAGTTCCTTCGGCCGCGTGCACAGCGCGATGACCTCGCGCGACTACGACATCGTCATGCTGGCGATGACCTTCGACGAAGGCATCGAAGACCCCACCACCGACAGCCTCGACTGGATCCGCCGGCTCCGCCTGCAGTCCGGATTCCCCGAGATGATCATCCTGGCCGAGGGCGGCAGCGAGCTCGTGGCGGTGCGCACCTTGCGCCTGGGAGCGGCCGACTATCTACCCAAACGCCTGCTGACGCCGCCGCGGCTGCAGCGCTCCATCAAGCTCACGCTGCGCGCCATCGAGAAGGACGCGCAGCGGCGCGCCGCGCTCGCGCAGGCCATGGCCAGCTCGAACGACGGCGCGCCGGCGGCGCCAGGCGCACCCGCGAGCTCCGCCGCGCTCTTGCCCGTCGCGAGCCGTGCGGATGCGCTGCCGGCGCACATCGCCACGCACACCGGCGCGAGCCTCGCCCACGCCGCGCAACTCCTCGTGAAACCCGTGCCGACCGCGTCAGCAGGGAACGTGCCACCGGTCGCGTCGCCGCCTCCAGCGCCCGCGCACATCGCCACTCACACGGGCGCGAGCCTGGCCCGCGCGGCGAGCATCGCACTCGCGGCGCATCCCACTCGCGCGCCCGGACAGCAACCTGCGGAAGACCCGGCCGCGCTGTCGCTGCCGGCCGCTTCGCGATCCTTGCCGGCTGCCGCCGCACCGGCTGCCACGTCGGCGCCGGAACCCGACGCGCCGGCACCGGAACCGATTTCGAATTCGCAGTCCATCCCGCCCGTGGTGAAAGACGTGAAGCCGGTGGCGCCTGAAAACCACCACATTCCGGGCTACACCATCCTGCAGCGGATCGGCGAGTCCGAAGCCGCAGCGGTCTATCTCGCGATCTCGGAGGACGCCGGCCACAACGTGGCGCTCAAGGTCTCCAAGCGACGCTACAACGGCAACGCCGACGACACCGGCCAGCGCGCCATCATGTTCCAGCGCGAGTTCGAGGCCATCGCTGCGCTCGATCATCCGTCCATCATCGACCTGTACGACTACGGCATCCACGAAGGGGTCGAGTACCTCGCGATGGAGTATTTCCCCTGCGGCGACCTCAAGGCGCGCCTGCAGAACCCGCTGACGGCCGATGAAGCCATCGCCTTCGTGCGCGAGATCGCCCGGTCGCTCAAGATCGTGCACGAAGCCGGCATCATCCACCGCGACCTCAAACCACCGAATGTCATGCTGCGCGACGACGGCAGCGTGGTGCTGATCGATTTCGGCCTCGCGCGCAGCCTGTTGGGCGGCGACAGCAGCACGCGCACCGGCGTGTTGCGCGGATCGCCTTACTACATGAGTCCCGAGCAGGCGCAGGGCGAGACGCTCGACGCGCGCACGGATCTCTACAGTCTGGGCGTCATCCTCTATGAGATGCTCGCGGGCCGGAAACCCTACCTCGGCGCTTCGGCCATCGATGTCCTGCAGCAGCACGTGATGGCGCCCGTACCCGAGCTGCCCATGCATCATCTCGGCTATCAACCGCTGCTCGAACGGCTCATGTCCAAGTCACGCGAACAACGCATCTCCTCCTGCGATGAACTGCTGAAGGCGCTCGATCAGATGACTCTGGCCCAGGAGAGCGCCATCATCAGTCCGGAGACGCTGGTATCCGCCGGCGCCGGTTCCTGAGGAGCGCGGAATGGAATTCCTCAACTTCCCCACCGTGGCCCTCGGCGCTGCGCTGATCTGCCTGATCGGCGTCACGTTGTACGCCATGGCCCAGCGCGCCAGCATCCGCTCGCGCGATGAACAACTGGTCGTCGCGCGTGCGCAGGCCTACGCCATGCTGGAGCTCTCGCAAGCCGGCGTGCTGTTCCTCGATCGCGAACACAAGATCATGGGCGAGGCCTCCGCGGCCGCGCCCGAGCTGCTGGGCCACACCTGCGGCACGGGCACGGCGTTCGTGCAGGTCATCGCGGAGCTGGTGCCGGTCGGCCTGCGTCGCGACACCGTCATGTACCTGGAGACGCTGTGGAAGGCGGATCCGTCCGCCATGGTCGACGCCACACAGAATCCCCTCGCCCGTGTGCACGCGGGATCGCGGCATCTCGCGATCCGCTTCGCGCGCCTGGTGGTCGATGGACGCGTGAACCACATCATCGTGTCCATCGAACGCATCGCCGCGCCGCGGCTCGTACCGCACACCATCGAAGTGCCCGTGCTCAACGAGGAGACTTTCGCCAAGCGCCTCGCCGGCGAGACCGGCACGAGACCGGCGCTCGATCTCGCCGCCGCCGAAGCCGCGGCCCTGCAGGCCGCCGCCGAATCCCTGCCCGCCGATTTGCCCTCGGTGCATGTGCCGACGTTGGCGCCCGTCGCTCCGGCGCCGGTTGAAATGGCGGGTGGCGCCGGCACTCTGGCTTCGCCGAGCTCCCAGGCGCGCGAGTTGCCCGCGATGAGCACGGGCGAGTTCGAACTCGGCTCCATGGATGTGACCGGCAACTCGCTTCCGGCGGTGAAGCCCGAAGGCGCAGCCGGCCTCGCGACGCTGGCGCAGGCCCCCGCCGCCGTGGACCTGGAATCCAGCCTGCCCGCGGCGACGCTGAACCCGTCTGCGGACGAGGCGCAACTCGCCACCACCATCACCTCCAGGGAAGTCGCCTCAAAGGCCGTGGGGTCGCCCACCGTGGCTCCGTCGGAGGGCAGGCCCGATCCCGCGTCGATCATCGATCCTCCCGATGCACGCCTCAACGAAGCGCTGCAGGAAATCCTGCCCGTCGACGCCGCCCGTCTCGATCTTTTCCTGGGCGAAGCGCGCGAGAAAGCCGGGCAGCTTCGCGCCATCATCAAGCTCCCCGCGAGAGAGCCGCAAGCGTTCCGCGAGAAGCTGGTCCTCATCCTCGAGCTCATCCGCGCCGTTAGGTCGCGCGCCGAACGGCTGCCGCTCGCCTCGGTGAACGACCGCTCCGAGAAGTTCGAATCGGCGCTGAACGCGCTGCGTGACAAACAACAGTTGTCAGGCAACGACTTCCTGCCACTCGCGGTGAAGCTCGACGACCTGCTGAGTCACCTCGCCATCCTGGGTGAGGTCGCCACGCGGCTGCGCGAGTGGCGCGAGAAACACGGCGCCGCGGAACCCGCACCTTCGATCGACGCCACACAGCGCTCCGCCACGGCCACGGGCACCACGATCCGCCAGCCGCGCATCAAGATTCCCGAAGGCGTCACGGCGACGCAGAAGACCGCGCGCCTGTCCGACCTCTCGCAGGAAAGCCTGCAGGAGATGGCCAAGTTCCTCTCGGAGATGTACTCCAAGCGGGTGTCGCTCGTCGTGGTGGGACTCGACGAAGTGCCGCAGAGCCTGCGAAAGCCCATCGAAAAGATCCTGGGCCAGCTCATCCACAACGCCATCCGCCACGGCGTGGAAGCGCCGTCCGATCGCAGCGCGCGCGACAAACCCGAGACCGGCACGGTGTCCGTGCAGTTCGTGCGTCAGGGCGCCGACGGTTATCAGCTCAGCGTGCAGGACGACGGCCGTGGCCTCGATCACGAACGCATCCGCGCCGAGGCCGTGCGACAAGGCGTGCTCACCGCGGAAGCGGCGGCGTCCATCGACCCGCGGAAGCTCGCCACCTACATCTTCCGCCCCGGATTCACCACCGCCTCCGACGGCGCACGCGGGATCGGCATGGACGTGGTGCGCGATCTCGTCAGCAAGGTCGGGGGCCGCGTGGGCATCGCCACCAAGCCTGGCGAATACACCCGCTTCCGCATCACGCTGCCGCCCGACGCGAAAGCGCCTTCGGACGCCCAGGTCGCCTAGCTGTCGCGGCCGCGCCCGCGGTCGCGATCCGGAGTGCGGCTGCGGAAGGTCACCGAGTAGCGCCGTTCCGGCAGTGGCGCGATGCTGTGTTCCCACTCGCGCCGCACTTCGCCGTCCAGTAGATAGGCAGAGCGCCGCGGCAGCGGCTGTCCGAAGCGCCGGAACGAGCCGGCTTCCCGCCGCCGGAAACGCATGACGCATCCGGCGAGCAGCGACACGCCGACCACCCGATCGAAGACGGGGCGATCGCGATGCCAGCCGATGCCGGCGCCCGCGTCGTAGCGGACCACGAGCGCCTGCTCCAGCGCCTCGGGCTGCAAGCCTGCGAAGCCGGCGGCACGGTCGCGCAGCGGCAGCAGGAACGCGGGAATCGGCGGCGCTAAGTGGACGCGTGCATCATTGAAGTCGTACCGCCAGCCGAAGCTCACGGTCTCGCGTTTTCCTTCCCAGCCCTGATAAGCGAAGGGCTTGAAGTCGAGTGTCTCGAAGGCGCTGACCAGCGCGCCTTCTTCTGCTTCATCGATGAACTCCGCCCGGAAACCCAACCCGGCGGGGCCGGCGGCCTGAGCGGGTGCAGGGTCGCCGAACAACGAAGCCTGCACCGGCTCCGTGTCCACGCGAGCGCCCATCAGCTCTCCCGCGTGTAGCGATAGCTGTCGCGGATGTTCACGTTGAAGTACTGACCTTTAGAGAACGCGCGCTTCATGGAGCGGTAGGTGTCTTCCGGCACGTCGTGATACCGATAGTGCCGGCCGGTGACGAACACGACGTCCATTTTTTGGTGCGCCGGGTCGTACCAGAAATGACGGATGACGCTCGAGGGCATGCGTCATTCGATCCTCGCGAGCGCGCGGAGTTGCGGACCGGGAGCGGCAAGCGCCGCCGTCCCATAAGCAAACGGGGCGCGTTCCGACCAGCGGGCTGGCGGGTCAGCCCTTTTCCTTTTCGTGCCGCCGGCCTAACCACCAGCCGTTGATCGCCCACAGCGCGGCGACCGAGGCCGCGATCAGCGCCTGGGCGGGTCCACCGAACCCCACCGCGTCGAGCAGCTTCTTGATCTGCGCGAACACGGCATCGGCGATGCGGTACACCGCCACGTCGCAGACGTTCTTGGCCTTGTACTTGCTCTCGCGATCGAGCTTGCTGAACAGCATCTCGCGGCCCGGACGGATCATCGCGTATTCGCCCCAGCGGCGAAGCACCATCGCGGCGGCGAGCACGCTGAACGTGCCGAACGCCGCGAACACGGTGAGGCCGAACACCATGACGATGGGCACGGTGACCAGCAGCGCGATCACGCCCAGCCGCGTGGCGATGAAGCCCGTGAGCGAGAGCTGCGTGAGGATCACGAGCGTCTGGACGATGGTGTCGAGGCTCGCAAACACCTGCGTGCGCGCCGCCAGTTCCTCGAACTTCTCCTCCACCATCTCGAGCTGCTCGAAATACAGGAAGGTATTGATCGCCGAGATGCCGACGATGAACAGCGCGATGCCGAGCAGGTACTTGTTCTTCAGCACGAGCATGAAGCCCGCGAACGGATTGCCGCCCAGCGCCTTGTCGCGCTCGGACCGGGTGACCGCGTTCGGATCGGCGTCGGGCGCGATCTTGCGCCACTGCAGGATCAGGACCCGCTGCAGCACCACGGCGACCACGTACATGCCGGCGCCCACGTACAACACGCCCGAGTTGCCGATGCTCTTCACGAACAGCGCCGTGGCGCCCGGGCCGATCAGCGCGCCCAGCGTGCCGCCGGCCATGATGACGCCCACGAGCCGCTTGGCCTGCTCGCTCGTCAGCATCTCGAGGATGAAGCTCCAGAACATCGAGACCAGCAGAAGGTTCATAACGCTGATGGCGACGTAGAACACCTTCGACGCCATCTCGTTCGGCGCATCACCCTGGAATATCTGCGCAGTGAATACGAAGGCGACCGCCATGAAGCCGTAGACGACGGGCAGCAGCACCGAGCGCCGGACCCGCGCCACCAGCCATCCGTAGAACGGCACCATGAGCAGCGCGAAGATCGCGGTGAAGATCCAGAGGTTCTGCGTGGCCTCGCGGCCGAGCACGGTGCCGATGGTCTCGCGCACCGGTCGCACGGCGAAGTACCCGCCCAGCACGCAGAACAGCAGGAAGAAGCCCGTGATGACGAGGCGCGCTTCGGCGCCATTCACCGGGAACCAGGGTCGTTTGGAGGTCATGGGAGTCCCGGTGTTCAAGATGTCGTGATCCTATCCAAGTTCGAGAGATCGATCCGAAGTCCTGGAGATGTGACCGTCGCGCGTGCACCGCGTTCGCGCAGCTTCACCGCCAGTGCCTCGGCCGCGGGCACTTCTCCGTGCACCAGGTACACCGGCGGCCGCGGATCGAAGCTGTCATACCAGCGCAGCAGATCCGACTGGTCGCCGTGGGCCGATAGTCCGCCCAGGGTGTGTATCTGAGACGCGCAGGTCACGCGCCTTCCGTGGATGAACACCTCGGGTTCCCGGTCCACGAGCCTGCGGCCGAGCGTGCCCGGCGCCTGGAAGCCGACGATCACCACGTGGCATTCGGGGCGCTCGAGGTTGTGGCGCAGGTGATGCAGGATGCGGCCGCCATTGGCCATGCCGCTGCCGGCGATGATGATGGCGCCGCCGCGGATGTCGTTGATGGCGCGGGACTGCTGCGGTGTCTCGGAAAGCGTGAGGTTGGGCAGTGGCGGCATCCCGCCGAATCCCTGGCGCAGGCGCGAAGCCTCCTCGTCATGGCGATCCGGGTGTTTCCAGTAGACGCGGCTCGCGGCGATGGCCATGGGGCTGTCGAGGAAGATGCTCCAGCGGTCCACGCGCCATTCCGCGTAGTGCTTCGCCAGTAGATAGAGCAGCTCCTGGCTGCGGCCGATGGCGAAAGCCGGGATCAGGATGTTGCCGCCGTCGCGCGCGGCTTGCGCGAGGATGCCGCCGAGCTCGCGCTCCGTATCCTCGCGCCCCCGATGTTCGCGATTGCCGTAGGTGCTCTCCATGAGGACGAGGTCGGCAGAGTCGAAGACGTGCGGGTCCTGGAGGATGGGAGTGTCGTACTGACCGAGGTCGCCCGAGAACACGAGCCTCCGCCGCGCCGCGTCCTCGACGAGATCGAGCTGTACGCTCGACGAGCCGAGGATGTGCCCGGCATCGCGCACGGTCACCGAAAAGCCGGGAAGTATCTCGACGGGGTGGTCGTAGGCGATGGGTTTCAACCGGCGGATTGTTTGCTCCACGTCCCGGAGATCGAACAACGGCTCGACGCGTTTTTCACTCGGCAGGTCGCGATTGGCGCGTTCCGTCTCGCGAAGCGCGAGATCCGCGGAATCCTCGAGCAGGATGGGTGTCAGATCGGCGCAGGCGGCGTTGGTGTAGATAGGCCCGCGGAAGCCGCGCTTGACGAGCAGCGGCAGGCGGCCGCAATGATCGAGGTGCGCATGGCTGAGCACGACGGCATCGATGGCGGCGGCGTCGAAGGGGAAAGGCAGGCGGTTGCGCGCAGGCGCGTCGCGCCCGCCCTGCACCATGCCGCAGTCGAGCAACACCTGGCGGCCGCTCACCCGCACGATGTGACAGGAGCCCGTGACTTCGCCGGCCGCGCCGAAAAATTCCAACTGCATGCGATCGGTACATTAACATCCCGACGAATACGACGATCCGGCAACCCGAGGACGCGCCATGAGTGACACATCGCCCCGCATCGACCGCCGCAATTTCCTGATCGCTGGCGCCGTGGTGGGCGCGGGCCTGTATGTCGGCATCCGGCTCGCCGACAAACGCGGCGATGGAGCCCCGGTCTCCGGCAACGCGCTGCAGCCGAATGCATTCGTGCGTGTCGCGCCCGACGACACCATCACCGTGATCGTCGGCAAGGCCGAGATGGGCCAGGGTGTGTACACCGGTCTCGCGATGGCGGTGGCGGAGGAACTCGACGTGAGCCCCGATCGCGTGAAGGTCGAGCTCGCCGGCGCGGACCCGGCCTTCAATGTGCCGTTCATGCCCATGCAGTTCACGGGCGGCAGCATGAGCACGAGCACCACCTATCAACAATTGCGCGAGGCCGGCGGCAAGGCGCGCGCGATGCTCGTGAGCGCCGCTGCGCAGCGCTGGAACGTGGATGCGGCTTCGCTGCGCACCGAGGATGGCAAGGTGTTCGACGGCTCGAAGAGCCTGAGTTACGGCGCGCTCGCCGATGCGGCGTCCTCGTTACCCGTGCCCGAAACCGTGGTGCTCAAGGATGCGGCGGCGTTCAAATACATCGGCAAGCCGCGCACGCGCCTCGACGCGCCCATGAAGGTGGATGGCAGCGCGAAGTTCGGCCTCGACGTGCGGCTGCCCGGCATGTTGTACGCCGTGATCGCGCGTCCCCCCGTGCTGGGCGCGAAACTGCTGAAGCTGGATGACACCGCCGCGCGCGCCGTGCCCGGCGTCGTGGATGTGAAGCAGGTGGCGGCCGGCGTGGCGGTCTATGGGCGGAACACGTTCGCGGCGAAGAAGGGCCGCGAGGCGCTGGCTATCGAGTGGGAAGAAGGCGCCAACAAGGATTTTTCCACGGCCGCATTGCGCCGCGAGTATCAGCGGCTGGCCGGCACACCCGGCGCCGTGGCCGGCAAACACGGCGATGCGAAATCCGCGTTGCGCCAGGCCGCGAAGCGCTTCGACGTGGAGTATGAAGTCCCCTATCTCGCGCACTCGCCCATGGAGCCGCTCAACTGCCTGGCGGACGTGCGAGCCGACGGCTGCGACGTGTACGTCGGCACACAGATGCAAGGCCCGGATCGTGACGCCGCAGCACGGGAACTCGGCATGGATCCCTCGAAGGTCATCCTGCACAACCAGTTCCTCGGCGGCGGCTTCGGCCGGCGTGCGCAGCGCAACTCGGAAGTCGTGATCGATGCGGTGCAGGTGTCCAGGGCAGTGGGCAAGCCGGTGCTGCTCACGTGGACGCGTGAGGACGATGTGCGGGGCATGCACTACCGCCCGTTCGTGATCTCGCGGCTGCGCGGCGGAGTGGATGCGGACGGCATGCCCGTGGCCTGGCAGCAGACCATCGTGAGCCAGGGCGTGCTGCGCGGAGGCTGGACGGATGCGTTCATCCCGAAGGGCAGCGCCTTCGATCCATCGAGCACCGAGGGCGCCTCCGACCTGGTTTACGAAATCCCCAACCTGCTGGTCGAAGCGCAGGACGTAACGGGGCCCGTGCCCGTGTTGTGGTGGCGGTCCGTGGGGCACTCGCATACCGGTTTCACCGTGAATGCCGGCATCGACGAACTCGCCGCGCTCGGTGGTCAGGATCCGATGGAGCTGCGGCGCAAGTTGTTGGCCAACAAGCCGCGCCAGCTCGCGGTGCTCGAGGCCGTGGCAAAGGACAGCAGTTGGGGTTCACCACTGCCCGCCGGGCGTGGGCGCGGCGTGGCGCTGCATGAATCCTTCGGCAGCATCGTGGCCGAAGTCGCAGAGGTTTCGGTCGAAGGCGCCGACGTGCGCGTGCACAAGGTGTGGTGCGCCATCGACTGCGGCTTTGCCGTGAATCCCAGCGGCGTGAAAGCCCAGATGGAGAGCGCCATCAACTACGGCCTCACCGCGGCGTTGTACGGCGAGATCACGTTCACGGACGGCAAGGTGGACCAGAGCAATTTCCACGATTACCAGATCCTGCGCATCAACGAGGCGCCGGAGATCCACGTGACCATCCTCAACAGCGGGGAGCGCATGGGCGGTGCGGGTGAGCCCGGCACGCCGCCGATCGCACCCGCCGTGGCCGGCGCGATCTACGCCGCGACGGGCAAGCGCATCCGGAAGCTGCCCATCACCCGGAATCTGGCCTGACGGTGCCGGCTCCTGACGGTGCCGGCTGCGGCTTTCGAGATTCGCAGGCGGCAGGCAAGGGCGCGTCGGCCATCGAGTCAGGCAGTCGTCACTTCCTCGCGATCACGTACAAGCCCGACGTGTTGAGATCCTCGTCCGAGATGCCCTGCCACTTCGGCGCGAGCTCGCCGCGCGCGATGCCGTCATTTCGCAGGTGCCGCTTGTGCGTGACGATCTCGAAGCCCGCCTCGCGCAGGTACTCGAGGTGGTCGGATGGCGGATGCCGGTTGATCATGAACGGCCGCTTGCCGAGCGTGAGCTTCCACATGGATTCCGAGCAGGCGCGGTAGCCGTTCCAGCGCTTCGAGAGCCCATGGCTCTTGAAATCGATCTGGTGCGACATCCAGCCGCCCGGCTTCAGCCACAGGTACAGCGCGCGATAGGTCTCGCGCAGGTCGGTCACGTGTTCGAGCACGGAGTGCGAGATCACGAGGTCCACCGTGCCCTCCTCGATCACCCTTGGATCGGACCACGGCGCCTTGTACTGCGCGGTGATCGACTCGCCTGCGACGGGTGCGGAGATGGCGCGATCGATCGCCTCGACTCGCTCGGGCCGCAGCGATTGCTCGAGCAGCTCGCGCGTGAGGATATGGCTCGGGAACTGTCGCTCGTCCAGATACTGCGTGAATTCGGGCCAGCCCTTGTCCTGGTTCGGCGCGCGATCGCGGAATAGTTTGATGAGGTCGGACAGGACCATCTGGTTGCGCAGCGGGTTGGAGTGGGCGAGCACGTCGAGGCCGACGTAGTGATTGGCGCCCGACAGCAACGCGCACAGACCGACACCGAGCGACTCGCCGGGGCCGAGTTCGGCGATGGTGTCGGGAATGGTGGTGAGGCCGTGCGCGCGCAGCAGCGTGAGATGTTTCAACCAGACGCCGTAGCAATACCTGGCCGAATCCGTGTGCCCGCCGCTCTTCTCGGGAACGAGGTTGTTCAGCGCCGGAAAGTTGGTCAGCAGTCCACGAGCCAGCGGCCCGATTCGCATATCGCCCAGCATGCTCTCCCCCGTGTGTGCGGCGGATGCCACACCATCGATGCGGCATTTAGTCAGCCGGGAGCGGAGGTACGCAGTCGGAAAGCAAGTCGTGGGGGATCGGGTGGAGTCTTACATGGCGCCGGGCTGCGCTTTTCGCGATCGTCGGTGGCTCGAACCGCCTGCCTGACGAATTACGACACGCGCAGTCCGGCACCGGTCATCGCATCAGGTAGTCAGTCGCCACCGCGGTCATCGTGCGGATGGCGATCGGGATCGCGGCCTCGTCGAGGTAGAACTCGGGCGAGTGGTTGGACGGCGCCGTGAGCGGGCTCTTGTCCCTGGGCGTGACACCCACGAAGTAGAAGAAGCTCGGCACCTTCTGCGCGAAGTACGCGAAATCCTCCGAGCCCGTGACCAGCGGCACGCGCTTGACGTTGTCCTTGCCCACGACTCGTTCGAGGCTGGGCAGCACTTTTTCGGTGAGTTCGGGATCGTTGTCGACGACCGGGTTGGAATACTTGTCGAGCTCGAATTCGGCGGTGGCGCCCGACGCCTCGGCGGTGTTCTCCGCGAGCCGTTTCATCGCCGCCACGATCTTCGCCTTCTGCTCGGGCGTGAACGTGCGCATGGTGCCGATGAGCTCGGCGCTGTCCGGGATGATGTTGTTGCGCACGCCGCCCTTGATGATGCCCACCGACACCACGGCGGGTTGATCGGTGATGTCGACCTGGCGCGAGACGATGGTCTGCAGGCCGGTGACGATCTGCGAGGCGACGAGAATCGGATCGACGCCGTTCCAGGGCCGAGATCCGTGGGTTTGTTTGCCCTTCACGACGACGCGCCATACGTTCGAGTCCGCCATGAGTGGGCCGCTGCGGTAACCGATCACGCCCGTGTTCATGCTGGCCCAGGCGTGCAGACCAAACGCCACCTCGGGTTTGTGTTTTTCGAAGATGCCGGCCTTGAGCATCTCCGAGGCACCGCCGACTTCGCCCGGGGGCGCGCCTTCTTCCGCCGGCTGGAACACGAACAACACGTTGCCGCGCAGGTTCGCCTTGGACTTCACGAGCACTTCGGCCACACCCATGAGCACCGCCGTGTGCGAGTCATGCCCGCAGGCGTGCATGACCCCGACTTCCTCGCCGCGGTAGATAGACTTGGCCGTGGAGCGGAACGGCACGTCCGTGCGCTCCGTCACGGGCAGCGCATCCATGTCCGCACGCAGGGCGATCGTGGGTCCCGGCTTGCCGGTGCGCAGCAGCGCGACGACGCCGGTTTTCGCGATCCCCGTCTCGACGTCGAGTCCCAACTTCTTCAGATGCTCGGCGACTATCTTTGCAGTGCGCGTCTCGCGATTGGATAGTTCCGGGTTCTGGTGCAGGTCGCGTCGCCAGGTAATGACTTTCGGCTCGACAGCCTTGATCTCGCTCTCGAACGCATCCGCGGCGAACACCGGCGTGAGCGCGGATGGAACCAGGAGAGTGGCCAGCGCAACCAAAGGTAGCGTTCTGGGTGACTGTTTGTAGGTGAAGTTCGACATAGGGAACCCAGTCTGCGCTGACTGGTCGCACCCCTGCAACGTCCGGATACTTTCTCCGCCAGAAGGAATCATGCACGTCGTCGACACCACACTGTTCTTCTCGCCCACCAGCGGCGGAGTGAAGCGCTATTTGCTCGCCAAACACGAGTGGATGCGCGAACACACGAGCTGGCGCCACAGCCTCGTGGTGCCGGGCGACCGGAGCACCTGTGCGCCCGGGGACATCTCGATGATTTCCGGCGGACGTGTGCCTGGCGCATTCAATTACCGGCTGCCGCTGAATCCCCTGCGCTGGATTCGCGCGATCGAAGAGCTAGAACCCGATCTCATCGAAGTCGGCGACGCGTTCCATCCCGCCTGGGCCGCGGCGCGCGTAGCGGAGAAGCGCGGCATCCCGCTCATCGCTTTCTATCATTCGAATTTTCCGCAGCTCGCGGGCCGGCGTCTGGGCACGAGCGTGCAGAAGTTCATCGAGTGGTACATCCGGCTCACCTACGAACGCTGCGAGATGGTGCTCGCGCCGAGCCGCCACACCTGCGACTACCTGCACGAAATCGGCGTGAAGCACGCGACGACGCAGCCGCTGGGCGTCGACGTGGACAACTTCCATCCGTCGCGCCGCGGCCGGGATCTCGCGGGCGAGCTCAACCTCGCCGCGGGGACCCGCCTGTTCGCATTCGCCGGCCGGTTCTCCGCCGAGAAGAACATCCCGGTACTCGTCGAAGCGTTTCGTTTGTTGGGTGATCCCTATCACCTGCTGCTCATCGGCGGTGACGAGTCACGCCGCGAGGGCAACGTCACCCGTATCCCGTATTGCCGGGACAACCGCGAACTCGCGAGCTACCTGGCTTCGGCCGACGCTTTCGTGCACGCGGGCGTGCACGAGACCTTTGGCCTCGTTGCGCTCGAGGCCATGGCTTGCGGGAGGGCGGTGGTGGGCATGCGCGCGGGCGCGTTGCCGGAACTCGTTCCGTCCGGCGCTGGCATGTTGGCCGAGCCGCACGAGGACCCCGGCGTTGCGGCGGGCAACTTCGCCGCGGCCGTGCGCGAGCTGCACGAGCGTGACATCGACGCGATGGGAGCATTCGCGCGGCAACACGTGGAAGGCCACTACAGCTGGACGCGAGCGCTTCAAGGCCTCATGAGCCGATATCAGGCCGCGGTCTGCGCGCGGCGTCTGCCCGTGGGCGCCGAACTCGGCGCGGGCACTATCCAGTAGCGGTCAGTACCAGCCAGACCAGCGCATCAGGTGGTCCTTCGCCCACTTGATGTCATCGACGCCGGTGCCCACGCGCATCTGGTCCACGAAATCCGAGAACGTTCCGCGCAGCGCGTCGGCACCGCCGAACCGCTTTTCGAACTTCTCGATGACGTCCGGCGAGCCGCCCACCACGGAATAGTGCATCTGCGTGTCCATGATGAAGAACACGTCCACCGATGCGGCCAGCAGGCAGGTGGGGTTCGACACGAGTCGCGTGCGGATCCAGGTGACCAACTCCGCGTCCAGCTTGCCCGTGTGGCGGAAGTGCGGCTTGGGCGCGCTGAGATTGCCCACGTAGAACTCGGCGCCGCAGGCGCCCGTGAGGAATCCCAACAACCTTGCGGCTTCATTGAAGGTGTCGTCGCCTTCCAGGGGCAGCAGACCTTCCGGAATTGCGCGGCCATCGAGTGGCGCCTTGGGCCACCACACCTCCTGTCGCGGCTTTTTCGCCGAGGGCGCGAAGCGTTGGCCCGCCAGTGCTTCGAAGCGCTGCTGCACCTCCACGCGTTCGGCGGGCGTCAGGTCGCGCAGCTCGACTCTCATCTCGGCACCAGCTGAAAGGCCGTGAGCCGGCCCTTCTTCTCGCCCGTGACGAGAAGTTTGCCGTCGGGCGACCAACGCAGGGCCGTGGCCTCCGAATCGAGTAGTTGGACGTCGAGCGGCTCTTTCGACTTGCCCGGGCGCCACAACACGAGACGCCAGTCGCGGCCGCCGCTGGCCAGATGTTCGCCACCCGGCTGCCAGGCGAATCCGGCCACCTTGTCCGTATGGCCGTTCAGCACGATGGGCCGCGACCCTTCGGGGCCTTTGCCACCGAAGTCCCAGAGCACGATGTCATTGCCGGCGCAGGAGGCGAGATAACGGCTGTCGTCGCGGAAGCCGACGAGTTCGAGTTTCGTTTCGTAGCCGCGCATCTGGGAATCCTTGCCGGTGCCGCGATTCCAGAAATGCAAAGTGCCATCGGCCATGCCGCTTGCGAGGTACCGTCCATTGCCGCTGAAGTTAACCGTCAGCGCGGCCGCCGGCCACTTGTAGCGGCGCGTCTCGTAGCGATTTTTCTCGATGCGGTGCACGCTGACTTCGCCATTCAGGGCAACCCCGAGATCCGTGCCCGGCTTGTCGAACGACAGCGCAACGGCCGTGCTCGGCGCGGGCGCGAATGCATGGATCTTCTCGCCCTCGGCCGACCACAAGATCACGGATTTGCCCGCGGCCGTGGCGAGCAGCGTGCCGTCGGGCGACCAGGCCAGGGATTGCGTGGGCGTCGGCGCGGGCTTCCAGCGCTTGAGCTGCTTGCCGGACTCGCCATCCCAGAGCACCACCGATCCGTCCTGGCCCGCGGTAGCGAAGGTCTTCGCGTGCGGACGCCAGGCCACGGACAGCGTTCCTAACAAGTGCTCGCCGATCACCTCGAGCGAGAGTCCGCCGTCGGCGACGCGCACCAGCGCGACCTTGCCTTCGCCGCCGGCCACGGCCAGCGCTGCGCCATCCGGCGCGAAGGCAAGCCCGGCGATGTAGTCGTCGAACGCGGCCGCGGCGCGCGATTCGAGCGCGAACGAGAGAGGTTGTTTGGCCATGGACTACTTCGCGACGGCCGATTCGAACCCGGCTTCGATCTCGGCGCGATCCAGGCCGCGGCCGATGAACACCAGGTTGTTCACGCGCGGCCCGTCGCCCCAGGGGCGTTCCGCCTGCGAATCGAACATCATGTGCACGCCGTGGAATACCTGGCGACGGGCTTCACCCTTCACGTTCAGCACGCCCTTCATGCGGAAGATGTCCTGGCCGCGAGTCTTGAGAAGATAGTCGAGCCAGTCGTTGAGCTTCTTGGGGTCGAGCGGGCGCGGGTCACTGATGCCGATGGACGCGATGTCGTCCTGGTGGTGATGCGAGGCGAACTTCCGCTCGGCCGCGGGCCGCTGGCCCATGAGGCTGAGGCCGAACTCGAGCGGGTGATGCTCGAAGAACAGCGCGTACGCGCCGGCCTTGGGCACGTGCAGCGCGAAGTCCGCGCCCGCGTGCGAGATGTCGATGGCGTAGTGTGCCGGGCCGGCGCCGGCCGGGATCTCGCCGTGGCAGTTCACGACCGACGCCGGCTCGGCGAACAGCCGCACCGCGGATTCGATGGCGCCTTTCAGCGCGTCGGGTGTCGCGGCCGGCAGCGGCAGCACGACGAGTTCCAGATCTTCATGCGCATGACCGTGGGAGCCATGGTCATGACCGTGGTGGGCGTGGTCATGATCATGGTTGCAATGCTCGCCGTGCACGTGTTCGCCGTGTTCATGCGCGTGTTCGTCGTGTTCGCCGCCGGCGCGCAGCAGATAGTCACCCTCGGTGAGCTGGTAAACGCCGCCCCACTCGAACGGGTATTCGGGCTCGAGAAAGCTTTCGTCCACGGCCAGCGCGCGCTGCAGGTCGAAGGCGCCCACGTTGAGCACCTGGTCGATCGGCGCATCGGCGTTCGTCGTGCGCAGGATCTTCGCCGTGCCATTGATGCCGCGGATGCGGCGTTCGATACGTTCCAGCGACGCCGGATCCACGAGGTCGGTCTTGTTGAGCAGCACCAGGTCCGCGAACGCCACCTGCTCGGCCGGCTCGTTGAGTTCGCCGACGTGTTGCTCGAAGTGTTTGGCATCCACCATCGTCACGATGGCGTCCAGCTGGAACTGGTCCTTGAGGTCGTCGTCGAGGAAGAAGGTCTGCGCCACCGGGCCGGGATCCGCCATGCCCGTGGTCTCGATGAGGATGTAGTCGAACTTGTCGCGGCGCTTCATGAGCTGGCCGAGGATGCGGATGAGATCACCGCGCACCGTGCAGCAGATGCAGCCGTTGTTGGTCTCGAAGAGCTCCTCTTCGGCGCCGATCACGAGTTCGCTGTCGACGCCGACTTCACCGAACTCGTTTTCGATGACGGCGATGCGCTTGCCGTGGTTCTCCGACAGGATGCGGTTGAGGAGCGTGGTTTTCCCGGAGCCAAGGAAGCCCGTGAGTACCGTGACCGGTACACGTGAAGGAGTGACTGACATAGGGCGCGGATTATAAGGAGCCCGGCAACCCAGGAGCGGCCCAGTTGGCTCAGGGCGGCGAATTGGCCGGTTTTTGCGCCGGATGTCGTCAGCCGGCCTCGTACACCCAGTCGAGCAGCGCGTCGTGCGCGCCGGTTCCCCGGCTCGCGGCCGGGTGGTTGATGATGGCGACGACCACATAGCGCTTGCCGCTGGCCGCCAGCACATATCCAGCCACGGCGCGTGTATCGCCCAGCAGGCCGGTCTTCATGTGCGCGGCGCCGGCGGCGACGTTGCGGGCCTTCATCGTGCCGTCCACGCCGGAAATCGGCAGCGACGCCATGAGCTCCGGCATCCATTGACTCTTCCAGGCGTCGGCGAGCACATCGGCCAGCGTATTGGCCGTGATGCGTTCGATGCGCGAGAGGCCGCAGCCGTTCTCGAGCACCAGGCCTGGCGTTTCGATGCCGCGCGCGCTCAACAGGCTACGGATGGCAGCGCCGCCGCGCGCCTGGCTGCCGGCCTCGCCGCCCGCGGCGCCCATGGTGAGGAAGAGCTGTTGGGTCATCACGTTGTTGGAGAACTTGTTGATGTCGCGAATCAGCACGCCCAGCGGCGCCGACTCCTGCGTGGCGATGAGGCGGGCGCCCGCGGGCACCGCGCCTTCGCGCACCTTGCCGGTCCACGTGCCGCCCTGCCGCTCCCACAGCGCGCGGAACACCGCGGCGAAGTAGTTCGTATGTTCGAGCGCGCCCAGGTAGATGGCGCGTTCGCCGCAGCCCGCGGGATAGACGCCGCGCAGCCGGATGTTCATGGGATCGCTGATGTCCGCGCCGAGGCGTCCGCGCCAGTCGCCGCAGCCGCCCTCGATCAGAGGCACGGTGCGCGGCGCATTCAATCCCGCCACTTCGGGCACGACGATCACACGCGCCACCCTGCCCACCGGATCGGGCACGAACGTGATCGCGATCGACTTGAAGTTCACGAGCAATGCATCCGGGCCCACGTTGTAGGCACGCCCCTCTTCGCCGTCGAACTCACCGGGATCGTGGCGTTGTGGCTCGAACAAACCCTTGTCGAGCACGAGGTCGCCGCGAAGCTCGCGGATGCCGAAGCCGCGCAGGCGACTCGCCAGCAACCACAGGTCCTCGATGACCAGCTTCGGATCGCCGCCGCCGCGGACGTATGCATCGCCGCGCAGCGCGTCGCCGATGAGCGGCGCTTCCGACAGCACCTCGGTGCGGAACGTGAAGCCCGGTCCTAACAAGTGCAGCGCGGAGTACGTGGTGACGAGCTTCATGGTGCTCGCCGGATTCATGGGCTTGCGATCGTTGACGCGAAACTGGAGCTTGCCGCCGTCGAGCGGCCGCACGACCACGGCCGCCGCATCGGCGGGGATTCGCGCGGTGGCGAGCCGCGACAGATAGCTGGTGGGCATGGCCGCCACCGGATCCGCGCCTTGCGCAAACGAGACGGCGCTCAGGATCAGCAGCATCGAGCTCAGGAGAATCTTCATGCGAGCAAGATTATGCCGGCAGCCGGATTCCCGCAGCCCGAAGGCGCCGACGGTAACGGTGGACGCGCGCTGGTCCGTCTCATTGAGTGGGCAGGGAAACCCGGGTTCGGGTAGATTCGGCCCGCCGGGGGATTCATCACTGTCGACCGTGCCGGGGCCATTGCCGGGTGCGGCGTCCTTTTGTCGATCGAGGGGGAGTTCATGAGGAAGTTGTTAGTCACGATGCTGGCGCTGGCCGGCGCGTCCGCCATGGCTGCCGAAACCACGGTGCCGATGACGAAGATCGAGGAGTCCCGCATCGACCGCTGGGACCCGGCCATGGACGCCATCGTGCCCAGGGACTGGAAGATCGAGAAGCTCGCGGAAGGCTTCGGCTGGGCCGAAGGTCCGATCTGGGTGAGCAAGGGCAACTACCTGCTGTTCACCGACGTGCCCGGCAACAAGATGTGGAAGTGGTCCGAGAAAGGCGGCCTCGAGAAATTCCTCGACCCTTCCGGCGCGGCCAACCCGGATCCGGCGATCTGGCGCGAAGCCGGCGCGAACGGCCTCGCCATCCTGGACAGCAAGCACATCCTGCTCGCGGACACGGGCAGCCGCATGATCCAGAAGCTGGATCTCAAGACGAAGAAGAAGACGCCGGTCGCGCAGGCGCTCGACGGCAAGAAGCTCTCGAGTCCCAACGACGTCGTGAAGATGAAGTCGGGCGTGTTGTTCTTCTCCGATCCGCCGTATGGCTTCAGGAAGTTCGACGATGCGCCCGAGAAGGAAATCCCGTTCAACGGCGTGTACCGCGTGGCGAAGGACGGCAAGGTCACCGTCATCGAGAAGGAGCTGCATCGCCCCAACGGCGTCGCACTCTCGCCCGACGAATCCACGTTGTACGTGGCGCAGTCGGAGCCCACCAAGCCCGTGATCATGGCGTACTCGCTCGACAAGGCCGGCAACGTCACCGGCAAGAAGCTGTTCGCGGACTTCTCCGATCTGGTGAGCAAGGACGCGCCGGGCCTGCCCGACGGACTCGCCGTCGCCAAAGACGGCACGTTGTTCGCCACCGGACCCGGCGGCGTGATCGTGCTGAACAAGGACGGCAAGCGGCTGGGCCGCATCAGCAATGGCAAGCCCACGGCCAACTGCAAGTTCGGCGAAGACGGCAAGACGCTGTTCCTGACCTCGCACAACATCCTGGCGCGCATCCGGCTGAACACGGCCGGTTACTGATCCCGCCCGAACCGTCGATGAGCCTCTCTTAGAAGGGGGAAATGGCTGTGGAAATGATCTACGTCCTGGCGTCCATCATCCTGCTGGTGCTGCTCATCAGCTGGGGCAAGGTTCAGCCGTTCCTCGCGTTCCTCGTGGCGTCGGCCGTCGCCGGCGCCTTGCTGGGCCTGCCCGTGGACAAGATCCCGGGCGTGCTCGAGAAGGGCATCGGCAACCTGCTCGGCGGATTGCTGGCCATCGTGTGTATCGGCGCGATGTTCGGCAAGCTCGTGGCGAACAGCGGCGCAGCCCAGAAGATCGCCCTCGTGCTCATGCGCGCCTTCGGCGAGAAGAACGCCACCTGGGCGCTGATGTTCACGGGATTCCTCGTGGGTATCCCGCTGTTCTACAACGTGGGCTTCGTGTTGCTGGTGCCGCTGGTGTTCTCGGTGGTGCAGCAGACCAAGGTGCCGCCTATCTATCTCGGCATCCCGATGTTCGCCTCGTTGTCCGTGACGCACGGCTTCCTGCCGCCGCATCCCGCGCCCACGGCCATGCTGCCGCTGTTCAACGCGGACATGGCGACCACGCTGTTCTACGGCCTCATCGTCGCGCTGCCGGCGATGATCTTCGCCGGCCCCGTGTACGCGCGTCTGTTCCGGAACGTGAAGGCGAACCCCATCACGTTGTTCGTCGCGCCCATGCGTCCCGAGAGCGAGCTGCCGAGCGCGTTCAACTGCTTCGCCACGGCCCTGCTGCCGGTGGCGCTGATCGCGCTCTCGCTGCTGCACTCGCTGTTCGGCGTGATCCCGGAGTCGGTGCTGCCGACGTTCCTGTTCCTCACGCATCCGCTGACCGTGATGCTGCTGTCGCTCGCGATCGCCACGTGGACGCTGGGCCTGTCGCGCGGCATGAAGATCCAGCCGCTCATGGACGATTACGGCAACTCGGTGAAGGACATCGCCGTGATCCTGCTGATCATCGCCGGCGCGGGCACGTTGAAAGAGGTGTTCGTCGCGACGGGCGTGGACAAGCAGATCTCCGCCTCGCTCACCGAGATCGCCATCAATCCGCTGGTGCTCGGCTGGCTCATCGCCGGCATCATCCGCGTCTCGCTGGGCTCGGCCACCGTGGCGGGCATGACGGCCGCCGGACTCATGGCGCCCGTGGTGCTCAGCACCGGCGTGGATCCCAATCTCATGGTGCTGGCGATCGGCGCCGGTAGTTTGATGTTCTCGCACGTCAACGATTCGGGATTCTGGATGGCCAAGGAGTACTTCAACCTGTCCATCAAGGAAACCATCATGAGCTGGACGCTCATGGAAGGCATCGTGGGCATCGTCGGCATCATCGGCGTGCTGATACTGGAATCGATCCTCTACTGACTACGTAACGGCTGTCTCTTATACACATCTG
>JBKPPO010000231.1:0-7509 GCA_046733635.1 Pseudomonadota bacterium
GGGTTCATTCGGCGTTCAGATGCGCGCCGCCATGATGGCCCGTAAGGAGAACTGCATGAAAACAAAGTTGATCAAAGGAACCTTGTTAGCCATCGCCGCCGCCATGACGGTTGCGGGATGTCAGACCACCGACGCCTACACTGGCGAGCGCAAGGTCAACAAGACCAGCAAGGGCGCGGGCATCGGCGCGCTGGCGGGCGCCGTATTGGGCGCGGCCACGGGCGACAATTCCAAGGAACGCCGCAAGCGCGCGCTGATCGGCGCGGGCGTGGGCGCTCTCGCGGGCGCGGGTGTCGGCAACTACATGGATCGCCAGGAAGCCAAGCTGCGTGCGCAGTTGCAAGGCACCGGCGTGTCCGTGACGCGTGCCGGCAATGACCTCATCCTCAACATGCCCGGCAACATCACGTTCAAGACGGCGAGTGCGGATCTCAATGCGAGCTTCTTCCAGGTGCTGGATTCCGTAGGCCTGGTGCTCAAGGAGTTCGACAAGACGCTCATCGACGTCGAAGGCCACACGGACAGCGACGGCAGCGACACCTACAACCAGCAGCTCTCGCTGCAGCGCGCGACCTCCGTCGGCACCTATTTGCAGTCGCAGGGGGTGAACGGTCAGCGCATCGTGACGTTCGGCGCGGGTGAAGTCCGCCCGATCGCCAGCAACGCCACGCCCGAGGGCAAGCAGCAGAACCGTCGCGTGGAGCTGCGCCTGCAGCCCATCACCGAAGGCTGATCCGCAGAATCGGGGTCAGCCCCCATTCGCTAGAAAAATGGGGCCAGAGCTGCCGACCGGCGCTCTGGCCTTTTCTTCATCAGCTCTGGCCCCGTTTCCAGGAAATGGGACCTGCCCCCAAATCAGGGTTTCACGCCGGAAACAATCGGTACGTGCCAGACCGCGTAGTGATCCGGATTCAAGATGCTCGAGATGATCTCGTCGAAGTGCTGGCGCACTCGCGCGGGCGGAAACTCGGGCGTCGACAACGCGTCCACGTACCCGTCCCTCCACGCGGTGATGATGTCCGCGAACACCCGCCGCGGCACGCGCAGCGTATCCACGACGACGTAATCCACGCGCACGTCGCGCAGGCCCGCCGCGCGCAGCAGGGACCAGGCACGCCGCCCGATGCGCGAATCCGTGCCCGTACGCTCCGCGAACTCCACGGGCCCCTTGCGCCAGAACACGTCGGGATCCAGCGGCCCGGACATCATGTGCAGCATCGAATAGTCCTCGGCGAGCACGTGAACATGTCCGCCGGGCTTGGTGACCCGCACGAGCTCCGCCAGGATGCGATCGACGTGCGGCACCGACTGGATCATGTGGCGATTGGCCACGAGGTCGAAACTGTTGTCGGGGAGCGCGAGCTGGAACGCGTCGCCGGTCTCGAAGCGCAATCGCGGCGCGAGCGCCGCATGCTTCGAACGCGCCAGCTCGACAGAAGCCGGCAGCAATTCGACACCGAGTACCAGGGCGTCCGGCAGATGTTCGGCTACGCGAGCGCTGAATTCGCCGGTGCCGGCGCCCACGTCGAGCACCCGCGCGTTACGCGGCAGCCGGTAGAAATTCAGCAGCGATTTTTCCTGTGGCCAGATGGCTTCGATCTGGGCGGCCAATGTGCGCACCATCGATTCATCGGCCATCTGGTCGCCCTGAGGATTCAGCTTCGTCGAGGTCTTGCTCATGACTTGATTAACCCATGTCAGGGAGAGGCTTCGAATCAACAATTCTTAGCATCGGAAAAGAAAAAGCCCCGGTAGAGGGCCGGGGCTTTCTCTGACAGGTTGCCGATGGCTCAGCTCACGCTTCGACCATCATCCCGCGCAGCTTCTTGATCGCGTTGGCCTCGATCTGGCGCACGCGTTCGGCGGACACGCCGTACTTGTCGGCCAGGTCGTGCAGCGTCGCCTTCGCCTCACCGGTCCAGCGGCTCACGAGGATGTCGCGCGCGCGGTCGTCCAGCGTGCGCATCGCCGCCTGCAGGCGGTCGCCCGTGGTGTCGTCCCACTCCGCGTTCTCGATCTGCACCGCGGGGTCGGAATCCGGCGAGGGTAGATAGGCGGCGGGCGAGTAGGTCTCGTCACCGTCTTCGCTGGAATCCGGAACCGGGTCGAACGAGAGGTCGCGCGCCGCGAGGCGCTTTTCCATCTCGGTCACTTCCTCGGGCGAAACCTTGAGGTCTCGCGCCACGGCCTGCGTCTCTTCCGCCGAGAGCCACGCCAGGTTCTTCTTCATCTTGCGCAGATTGAAGAACAGCTTGCGCTGGGCCTTGGTGGTGGCCACCTTCACCAGGCGCCAGTTGCGCAGCACGTACTCGTGGATCTCCGCTCGGATCCAGTGGACCGCGAAAGACACCAGGCGCACGCCCACGTTGGGGTCGAATCGCTTGACCGCCTTCATGAGGCCGACGTTGCCCTCCTGGACGACGTCGCCCAGCGGGAGGCCATATCCGGAATAGCCGCGCGCGATGTGCACCACGAAGCGCAGGTGCGACATCACGAGCTGACGGGCAGCGTCTAGGTCGCCTTCGCTGTGGAAGCGGGTGGCGAGCACCGATTCATCCTCGCGCGACAACACGGGGATGCGGCTCACCTTGTCCATGTACGCGTCGAAGCTGCCGACGGGACCGGACAGGACGAAATCGTTCTTGCGGGCGACAAGTGCAGTGGCGGTCATCTGAGAAACCTCCTCTGGCGGGCCATCGATCGAGACAGTCTCTTTCTGATGGGCCGGGATATTAGCAGTCGGGTGATTAGAGTGCTAAAGGCCCCGGTGGTTCCATCTCCCGAAGGAGGGACCATAACCGTAAGTTATTGAGTGAGAAGGAAACGCCTAGGCGCGCGGTTCGATGGCCCGGAGGTGCTTGCCCGTTGAGATCAAGGCGCCCAGCCACCCCAGCACGGCGCCGGTCAGCAACAGGAGCCCGAAGCCACGGCCGCCCAGCCCCTGCATGCCGAAGTTTCCGCCGTACTGGGCGGACAGCTCGCCCACGGCCTGTCCGAGGTAGGCGAGCGAGCCGGTGACGATCAACGCCGCCAGAAGGGCGCCGCCGAGTCCGTAGAACAGGCCGGTGTAGAGGAAGGGCCTGCGCACGAAGGCGTTCGAACCGCCCACGAGCTTGGTCACCTCGATCTCCTGCCGGCGATGCTGGATCTCGAGCCGGATGGTATTGCCGATGACCGCGAGCACGCCGAGTCCCAGCACGCCCACCACCACCCAGAACATGCGTTGCAGGACGTCCAGCAGCGAATGCAGCCGCCTCACCCAGTCGAGGTCGAGCTGCACCAGCTCCACCTCGGGGAAGGCGGCGAAGTAGCGCCGCATGGCCTCGATCTCGCCGGGCCCGCTCGCCGATCTCGCCGGGCGCACCACCAGGTGATGTGGCAATGGGTTGTCGGAGAGAGCAGAAAGTGCGTCGCCAAAACCCGAGGCGGTCTTGAACTCCTCGAGCGCCTGGTCCGCCGTGCGTACGGTGATGGAGTCGATCCCGGGCCGCTCGCGCGCGCCCTTGGCGAGCGTCTGCACCCGTTCGATCGCCGTCCCGTTCTTGAAGTACACGGTGAAATCGAGCGCTTCGCCGAGATCTCCCGTGGCGGTGCGCAGGTTGTTGACCAGCAGCGCCATACCCGCGGGCAGCGACAGCGCGACGCCGATGACGATCAGTGTGAGCAGCGTGGCCAGCGGGGTCCGGACGAGCCGCCCCACCGAGCCGAACAGCGCCTGCAGATGTCTTGTGAAGTACGCCGACATTCAGGTGACGTTGATGCTGGGCAGGTCGCCGAGCTTCGGCGCCTGCGCGGTCATGCGCGCCGCATGACTCGCGCGATAGGTATCGGATGCGATGCGGCCGGCGTCGAGCACGATCTCGCGCTGACCGAACTGATCCACCAGGTGCGGATCGTGCGAGGCGATGATCACCGTGACGCCCACTTCCTGGAATCGCTTGAAAACCTTCATGACTTCCACGGCGAGTGTGGGATCGAGGTTGCCCGTGGGCTCGTCCGCGATGAGGAGCTGCGGCTTGCTGATCACCGCGCGCGCGATGCCCACGCGCTGCTGCTCGCCGACCGAGAGTTCGAGCGGCGAGGAGCGCTCGCGGCCCAGAAGTCCGACCTGATCCAGCGCGGCGCGCACGCGGCGGTCCACTTCCTTGAGCGGCGTGCCTGCGACGATCAGCGGCAGCGCCACGTTGTCGTAGATGGGCCGGTCGGTCAGAAGCTTGTGATCCTGGAACACCACGCCGATGGCGCGCCGGAACGCGGGAATCCTGCTCGCCTTGAGTTTGCCCGTGTTCTCGCCGTTCACCGTGACCACGCCGCGGCTGGGGCGTTCGAGCAGCGCAATGAGCTTGAGCACGCTGCTCTTGCCCGCGCCGGATCGGCCGGTGAGGAACACGAACTCGCCGGGCTGGATCTGGAACGACACGCCGGCCAGCGCTTCACGGCCGTTGGGATACCGCTTGGAGACGTTGTCGAACGAGATCATTGGCGCGGGATATTAGCCTTTCGAGAGGCCGTTGCCGGAAACCAATGCGGATGCGAACGCGCGGGCGTCGAACTCGCCGAAATCCTCGGCTTGCTCGCCCACGCCGATGAAGCGGATGGGCAGGCGCAGTTTGCGCGCGATGGCGATGACGATGCCGCCCTTGGCCGTGCCGTCGAGCTTGGTGAGCACGAGGCCGGTGACGCCCACGGCTTCATGGAATTGCTGGGCCTGGATGAGCGCATTCTGTCCCTGGTTGGCGTCGAGAACCAACAAGACCTCGTGGGGCGCCGTGGGTTCCACGCGCTGGATCACGCGTTTCACTTTCTTGAGTTCGTCCATGAGGTGCGACTGGCTGTGCAGCCGGCCCGCCGTGTCGATGATCACGACATCGGACTTGCGCGAACGCGCGGCAGTGACGGCGTCGAACACCACCGCGCCCGGATCGGCGCCCGCCTGCTGCTGGATGATGTCGGCGCGCGAGCGTTCGGCCCAGACGCCGAGCTGTTCGATGGCAGCGGCGCGGAAGGTGTCGCCAGCGGCGAGCATCACCTGCTTGCGTGAGTCCGAGAACCGGCGGGCCAGCTTGCCGATGGTGGTGGTCTTGCCCGAACCGTTCACGCCGACCACGAGCAGCACGAAGGGCTTCTGCGTGTTGATGTTCAATGGCTGCTGGCAGGGCAGCAGGATCGCGGCGATGGCGTCGGTGAGCGCCGCGATGAGCTTGTCGACGTCGTCCAGTTCCTTGCGGGCGACCTTCTTGCGCAGCTCCTCGAGGATCTGCGAGGTGGCTTCGACTCCCACATCGGCGGTGAGCAGGCGCGTCTCGAGTTCGTCGAGGACCTCCGCATCGATCTTCTTGCCCGGAACGAGGTTCGCGAGGTCATAGGAAAGCCAGGAGCCCGGTCGATTGAGCTTGGCGCGCATGCGCGCGATGAAGGACTTCGGTTCGTCGGCCAACGGGGACTCCAGAAAGCAAAACGGGCGCTCCGGATACCGGATCGCGGGGTCGGATCCGAATACTAAGAAAAAGGGGCCAGGGCTGTCGCAGCCCTGGCCCCTTCTCCCGCGAAGCGGGTAGCGGGGACTGGCCTGAGTTTACGGCTGAACCACCGCGGCGTTGACCGGGTTGATCGTCGGAGAGCCCGCACCGGCCGGCGGATTGCCGGTGGCGGTGAAGGTGGCGACCTGCGTCTGCATCTCCACCGTGGCCGCGGCGCTGGCGGCAGGCGAGAGCAACGTCCCGTGATCGCCGGCGATGAAGTTGACGTAACCGGACCCCACCACCGGCGCGCCCGGAACCACGCGCGGGAACGTCACTCCGGCCCCCTGAAGCGCCGTGATCAGCCGCTGCGTCGCCGAGTTCGGGATCACCTGGTCGGGCAGCGGCGGCGGCGGGTTCGCGCCGACGACCTGCGAGAAGTAGATAGCCCGCCCCGTGGCGGCCGCGGTGATGTAGTTCAGCGAGTCGCCGGCATCGACGATAGCCTGTACGTCACGCATGAACTGGTTGTACAGCGTCGTGCCCGGCAGCAGTCCCTGGGCCTGCAGGCCGGCGTTGATGCGTGGGCCGAACTGCACGGAGTCACGCAGCAGTTCGGCGAGTCCGCCACCCGGCACGTTGAACGCCATCGTGCGCGCCAGCGCCGGGTTCGGCAGCGATCCGCCGAACACGATGCCGGTGATCGAGCCCAGCGACATGCCGACGAAAGCGACGCGCGTGTTGTCGATGTCCACCGTGGCAGGGTCGCCATCGAGATCGAGCGTGGGCAGCGCGCGGCGCAGCGCCAGCATGTTCACGGCGGCCTGACGCTGGTTGTCGCGGCTGGCGAGTGGATAAGTGAGGTTGATGTAGTGCGTGCCCGACGTGTCGATGACACTGTCCGGACCGGACGCGCCCGACGCATTCACGACGAGGTCGAGATTGAACGTCTGCTCGTTGGGCGCCTGATACAACGGGCTCGCCGTGTTCACCACGCCGTGCAAAGGCAGATCCACCGCAGCCACGACCCAACCCGCCTGCGCGAAGGCGCCGGCGATCGCGAGCGCATTCGTACGATCGCCCGTGATGCCGTGCTGGAAGATCACAGCCGGCCAGCCATTCGCGGGCTTCACGCCCGCGGAAGGGGAGTTCGCATTCGGAACCGTGACGAGAAGCGGGATGGGCTTGTCCGCCACCTTCGCCGGAATCGGATTGAAGCGCGTGAGATTGCGTTCGTTGTTGGGATCGGTGAGAGGCGCGGGCGGCGCGCTCGCGGCCCGCCACGCGCGACGCAACACTTCGGAATCGGTGCTGATGCCACCCGGCGCCTGCGCCGTCGGGATGTACGAGTAGTAAGGCACCGTCACCGTGCCGAGACGCGCGTTCGCGATCGGCGGCAGCGCGGGGTTCAACGTATTGAGCGGAATGCCCGGGGCCGGACTGACCGCGATCGCCGGCGAAGGCGCGGCCGGGTTGAACATCATGAGGCCCAGCGCGCGCATGGTGTCGCGCGTCGCCTGCGTGCTGAAGTGGAAGGAGACGATGACGTTGGCCGGGTTCACCGCCGCGGCGCCCAGCGCGGGATTGGCGGCAACGGCGAAGTGCGACGCCGTGAAGCCGCAGGCGCCTTGCATCGGCGCATTCGGCAGCGTGGCGCAGCCCGCGGGGTTCACCGTCGGGCCGAGCGCGGTTTTGATGGAGGCGTAGTCGCGATCGGCGGTCGCCGCCGCGCCATCGGCCATCTGGATGCCGTTGGTCAGCACTACCAGATAGCCCACGCCCGGCGGCACCGGGTCGGTCGGCGACGCCGGACCGGCCGAAGGCGTGAGCGGGCGCAGCGGGCGGATCTCGAGGACGGTGGGTCCGACTCCCGTGTCGGTGGCGACACCCGCGGAGTAGTCAGTCCCGTAGGTGAGCACGCGCGTGAATCCCGCGACTGCCTTGTTAGTGTTGCTGACCGTGACTTGATAGATGCGAACGTTCGCGGCGCTGAACGAGGCGGGATTCAACGCGCCACCGAACCGGATCCGGATCGGAGCGGTGGTGGACC
>JBKPPO010000232.1:0-8713 GCA_046733635.1 Pseudomonadota bacterium
GCGAATGCGGTGTTGCAGATGGCGCAACTGCCGTTGGAAGCCAACGTGCGGTTCATGACGATCATGGCGACCAAGATGCCGTACATCGGGCGGGGGTGAATGGGGACATTCTTCGATTGCTAGCAAACGGGGACAGGGCTCGCTCCGGGCGCGGCGGATCGATGGCTTTCGTGGCCGGCTCGTCAGGAGCGCAGAAAAAGAATGGGGTCAGTCCCCAATTTCTAGCAAAAGGGGTCAGACCTCGTCAGGTGCCGACTTGTCTGGAAGTTCGGTGGTGAGGTCTGACCCCTTTTGCCCGCTTCGCGGGAAATTGGGGACTGACCCCATTCTTTTTCTGCTCGCCGGCTATGCGCGCTCCACTCGAAGCGGGTTCGCTGAGAGGGGCATTGTTCCCGCGCGCATTGACGCCGGCTCCTCGGTGCTCGCTATTCCTCGCCGGCCACGAAAGCCATCGATCCGCCGTGCCTGGCGAGGGCCACGCTCGTTTCCTTCAAGCAAGTCATGACCCCATTGGTCTGGCTGGGCCCGCGATCGGCAGCAGAACCGGAAACGGAACTGCAGTCGGAAGTGGAGTCGGAATGGGAACCGGAGTCAGATTCCTTCGCGGCGGGATCTCGTGAATATCAAGGCGGCGAAGACGAGTTCGAGAAGGCCGCCGGCGAGTGCGATCAGGGTGGTGTTGAAGTTCAGTGCGGCGGCGGCGAAGCCTGCGGCGGCGAGCGCGGCGCCGCAGAACCAGTACAGCTTGAGGCCGTAGATCGTCGCGAAGGTGAAGTAGCGGCCGCCAATGGTCAGCAACATCGCAATGAAGAAGAACTCCGGGCGCTGCATCGACGCGAGGAACGCGACGGCGATCGCGAGCAGGAGCCACACGGTGGTTTCGATCGCGAGAGGCGCGAGCGGATTACCCTTCGTGTGCGCGCCGGGACGCCCCAGCAACTTCGACAGCAGCACAGCGGCGGGATGGATGAACATGCCGCCGATGAACAGCGCCGCCATGGCTCCGCGTGGGCTCACGACATAGGCCGTGATGGCCGCCGCCAGCCAGGCGAGCGCGGATGTGGTGATGCCGGTGGCGCCACCGAAATAGGCATGGCGCATGTCCGCCTGCGCGGTCTCGATCTGCATGAGTCCCCCTCTGGAAGTCTTACAACCAGCCGCGCTGCCGCGCGAGCCGGTACGCATCGATGCGATTGTTGGCTCCGAGTTTGCCGATGGCCTCGGATAGATAGTTGCGCACGGTGCCGGCCGAGAGCCCCAGCTGTTCGGCGATCTGCGGCGCGGACAGTCCTTCTCCGGACAAACGCAGCGCCTGCCGCTCGCGGTCGTTGAGCGGGTCGGATTCGTTCCAGGCCTCCACCGCGAGCGAAGGATCGATGGCCTTGCCGCCGCGATGCACGTTGCGCAGCGCCTCCGCGAGCTTCTCCACGGGTGAGTCCTTCAATAGATAGCCCTTCACGCCCGCATCCAGCGCGCGGCGCAGGTAACCCTGCCGGGCGAACGTGGTGACGATGACCACCTTGCAGGTCAGGGCCTCGGACTGGATGGTCTGCGCGAGCTCGATGCCGGTCATGCCCGGCATCTCGATATCCGTCACCAGGATGTCCGGCCGCAAGCGGCGCACGTCCGCCAGCGCTTGCAGCCCATCGGCGGCGGCGCCCAGCACTTCGATGTCGCGCTCGAGCTTGAGCAACGCGCCCAATGCGCCGCGCAGCATGGCCTGGTCTTCGGCGAGCAGGATGCGGATCATGCGTCGCCGTTCATGCCGCCAGCGGCACGGAGGCGCGCAGCAAGGTGCCGCGTTCATTGTTGGGCAGCACGGTCAGCGATCCGCCGACGGTGTCCAGGCGCTCGCGCATGCCGTTCAGTCCATTGCCGGGGATGATGCGGCCACCGCGGCCGTCGTCCGCCACTTCCATGACCACCGCCGCGTTCTCCTTGCGCACGCGGATGGTCACGCCGGTCGCGCCGGAATGCCGGCGCACGTTCGTCGCGGCCTCTCGCAACGACAGCGCCAGCGCAGTTTCGCGATCATGGGGCAGCTTCACGTTTTCGGTCTCGCACTTCACCTTGAGACCCTGCGCTTCCAGCAGCGCCGTGGCTGCCAGGAGCTCCGAGGAGAGCGCCGTGCTGCGGATGCCGCTCACGGCGTTGCGCACCTGCGCCAGCGAATCGCGCGCCACGCGTTCCACCTCGCAGATCTCCGCACGCGCGGCGTCGATGTCGCGGTCGATGAGCTTGCGCGCCAGCTCCGACTTGAGCGCCACCACGGAAAGGGTGTGGCCGAGAAGGTCGTGCAGATCGCGGCCGATGCGTTCGCGCTCGGCCAGCGTCGCCAGCCTCAGGATCTCGTCCTGGCTGCGGCGGAGCTGGACCTGGTGCATGTGCGCATACGCCGTGAAGATCGCGATGATGGCCAGCGTCACCGACGGAATCAGTACGCTCACGATGGCTTCGGTGCTGGCGCCCAACCACCAGCACTGGAGCGTGAACAGCACGATCGACGAGATGATGATGGCCACGGCCTGCAGCGTGGTCACGAGGTACGCGACCGCGAAGAAGCCGAAGATCAGGTAGCCCAGCGATGAAAAATTGAACGGCGCGAGCGCATAGCCCAGCGCGAATTCGCCGAGTACATACAACAGGCGGATCTTGTTGGGGCCGCCGTAGTAATAAACGCAGAGGTGCAGGTAGATGAACACCGGCACGCTGAGCAGCGTCGGCAGGATCACGCCCGAGAAGGATTGCCGCGCGAGCACCGCCCACAGGAACAGCCAGACCAGGTTGATCAGCACGACGAACGGCAGGAACCGCATCGTCCCGCCGTCGGAGCGTGTCATGTAACCCACCATCGATTGCTCGGGTGGATTGCGGATGTTCTGGATGAGTTGCGAGAGACGCATGGCGGCCGGCGGAAATCCTAACTCATTCCAGGCGCACGTCGTCTATCTGGAACCGGAACGGACCCACGGGTCCCATGCTGCCGATCGCCACCAGCCGCACGCGCTGCCAATCGGCGTTGGAATATTCCGCGAGCGTCAGCCGCACTTCTTTCCACTCCGGTCCCGCGACGAAATCCTGCATGAGCGGGATGGCGCCCTGGTCGAGGCCGCTCATGATGATCACGGTGTACCGCCGGCCATCGCCGCGGGCCTTGAAGCTGAGTGCGCGCTTGCGCGAAAAATCGCTGAGTCCCTGCATCGGCGGACCCTCCGGAAAAAAGGCGCTGCCGGCGAAGGGATAGGGCAGCGCACCGCCGACTTCACCGCGGATCTCGAGCGCCCCGGCGCTGCCATCCGCGCCGTCCGGCACCACGTGCTGCTCCGCCCGCGAGTTGCCGCCACGATCCTCGTCGCCACCCGCACTGAAGCCCACCCCATAGGCCGTTGCCGCCGCGCCGGCATCGAAGGCCGCGATCTGCGCCACGTCGGGCGCCGGTTTGCCAGGCGAGGGGGCGGACGCGCCGGGGGCGGCAGAAGAGGGTTCCGTTGCAGCGGTTGCCTCTTCCCTGGAACGCCGGTCTCCGGACACGCCCGCCAGAGCAAGCGCGAGCACCACCGCGACGGCGGCGCCGATGACACCCAACGCACGGCCGGGCCTGGACCCTAACAACCGGAAGCCGCCGCCCTGCATGCGGCGCATCGCCAGCAGAAAGAAGCCGAGCGTCACGCCGGTGAGCACGGACAGGTGCGTGAAGAAATTGCCCTGCGAGGGTGAGCCCACGGTGTCGAGCGCCATCTGCGCGAGGTGGAAGGCAGGCCAGACGGGCGCGATGTCCTGCAGGAACTTCGGCATCAACGCGAGCGGCAGCCACAGGCCCGAGAGGAAAGCCATGGGCAGGAAGATGAGGTTGACGACGGCCGGTGAAGCCTGGCCGTTCACCCAGGATCCCACGAACAACCCGATGGCGCAGAAGGGCAGCGCTCCGAGGACATTGATCAGGAACAGCGCGACGCCCTGGCCGATGGTGAGCGGCACCTGGCCCACGAGTACGGCGGTGATCGTGAGCAGGATGGAGATGATCGCGACGAACAACATGGCCATGGCGGCGCGGGCCAGTAGATAGGCTCCGGGCGGCTGCGGCAGCGCCTGCTTGAGCGTGAGCAGCCCCTGCTCGCGCTCGATCGCCAGCGAGACGCCGAAGCCGAACAGACCCGGGCCCATGGCGCCGAATACGCCGTAGGTGGCGAACGTGTACTGCGACATGGCGGCGTTGCCGCGCATGCTTCCGAGGAAGACGCCGAACAACACGTAGAACATGAGGGGAAAGAACAGCGTGGGCACGGCGAAGGCCGGCGTCCGCAGCGACTTCAGGAACTCGAACCGTATCTCTCCCAGGTACGCGGCCCAGAGCCGGCTCGCCGACATGAGCGATGTGCTGACAGATGGATCGACGGAGCTCATGAGCGCACCTCTCCCGTCGTGAGTTCCGTGAACGCTTCGGCGAGCCCGGCGCGTTTCACCTCGACGTCGGCGAGCGCGGGATCTTCGCGGAACGCCCGCTGGAGCAGCGCCTCCGCCTGGCGAGTGGTGATCTGCAGCCGATCCCGCTCGAGGCTCACGGAACCGACCTCGGGCCAGCCCCGCAGCGTCTCGGCCGAGAGACGGCTCACGAAGCTCACCTGCTTGCGCGACACGTGCGCGCGGATCTCGTCGACGCTTCCCGTTGTCACGAGTCTGCCGCGCGCCATGACGGCGACGCGATCCGCCAGCGCCTCGGCTTCTTCGAGGTAGTGAGTCGTCAGCACGATGGACACGCCTTCGTGCAGGAGATCGCGCACCACGCGCCACAGGGCTTCGCGCGCGTTCACGTCCATGCCCACGGTGGGTTCGTCGAGGAACAGCAGTTCGGGGCGACCGCAGATGGCCAGCGCAAACTGCACCTGGCGTTTCTGGCCGCCCGAAAGCCTGGCGTAGGGACGCGACGCCAGCCCGTCGAGCGACAGCCGCTCGATCACGGCGAACACGTCGTAGGGAGCGGGGTAGTAGCTCGCCACCTGCTCGATGAGCTCGCGTACCCGCAGCACGCCGGGCAGCGCCACTTCCTGCATCATCACGCCGATGCGCCGCCGCCCTTCGATTTCCCGGGGTGCATGGCCGAACAGCGAGGCGATACCCGCATCCGCGGTCTGCAGTCCGAGCAGGATGGAGATGGCGGTGGACTTGCCGGCGCCGTTCGGACCTAACAAAGCGAGGAGTTCGCCGCGATTCACCGCGAGGTCGAAGCCATCGAGCGCAGCGAGCTTTCCGTAGTGTTTGCGGACGCCTTCGAGGCGCGCCAGGACAGTGGTCGACATGATTCCTCCCGTGAGGGAAGCATGCCGGCACGAGGGACGGAATCTAAGTCGCCGCTGTCAGCCCTCGGGGCTGACAACTGTCACCCCGGGTGGTGGATGGGTGTTTCCAGTCGCATGGTCTGCGCCAGGTCGTCCTTGCCCACGCTCTCGGCGTACTCCGCGAGAACGCGCAGGTCGGGCGCGGAGTCCATGGTGAAGCGCGGGTGCTGCTGGCGGAACAGTTCGAACACCGACAATGCGGCATCGGGCCGGCCGAAGCGCAGCAGATGGCGGATCAGCGTGCTGCCGATGGGATTCAACGCAGGGTCGATCTTCCATTTGACGGCTTGTTCCGCGACATGCAGCGAATCTCTCACCGCCAGTTCCGGATCGACATCGCGAAGCCAGTTCGCGAGCGGCTGGGTGGCGTCCACGTATCGGCCGATGCGCGCACTTTGAAAGACCTCATCCAGCATCCGCGCGCGCAGCTTCAGGCGCTCGGATTCCTCGCGGGCCGCGGTACGCTCGGGACTGCGGCGCGGTTCGAAACCGAGTTGCCGGCGGCGCAGCCAGATGCTGACGCCGATGAGGCCGAAGAAGCCCACTTCACAGAACATCAGGATCGCGAGGTCGATCACCAACCACAGCGGCAATCGATCGAGCAGGAAGTCGACGCCGATGATGGCGGCCATCGCGCCGAGCAGAAGGAGATACAACGGGCCGAGTCCCCGGATCACCCGGAACAACGCGAGCGGGTTGGCGGCCTGGAAGACGTTGTCGCCCATGCCCAGCAGCGCGGCGGACGCTGGCAGCAGCGTCAGCAGCAGGACGCCGAGCGCGATCCCGGCATTCCCGCCGACGTATCGGCAGAGCATGACGCCCGCGACGATGAGCGCCACCTGCATCCAGGGCCGGCTCTCGAATGGACTCAGCATGTCCTGGTCCATGACCGGTGGCTCGGGCGCGCCATCTGCGAGTCGCTCGATGAGCACGTAGCAGTACTTGAGGATCCAGATCTGGATGATCACCGAGGCGAACAAGCCGTAGAGGCCGCCGAAGTGCATGAAGAACGCGAGCAGCAGCGAGAACACCGCCACCATGACCGCGGTGGTGAAATGAAACGGAACCAGAAATGCGCGGAGGTAGTCCATAATGCCGCGTCCAGATTGCTCGATGACGCGGGGGTAAGAGTAGAGCATGGAAACGAATTCGTTTGATGCGATCGTGGTGGGCACTGGCATCAGCGGTGGATGGGCCGCGAAGGAGCTCACCGAAAAGGGCCTCAAGACCCTGGTGCTGGAGCGCGGAAGGCTGGTGAGGCACGGGGAATATCCCACCGCGATGACGGACCCCTGGGATCTGCCCCACGCGAACCGGATCACGCAGGAGACGCGGCAGCGCAAACCCGTTCAGTCCCGAACCGGATACCCCACGCCCGCGAACACCCACTGGTTCGTCGACGATCTCGATCATCCCTATGTCGAGGAACAGCCTTTCGACTGGCTGCGCGGTTATCACGTCGGCGGCCGCTCGCTCATGTGGGCGCGCCAGAGTTACCGCCTGAGCCCGATGGATTTCGAGAGCAACGCGAAAGAAGGCGTGGCGATTCCCTGGCCCGTGAGCTATGCGGAAATGGCGCCCTGGTACGACAAGGTGGAAACCTTCGCCGGCATCAGCGGCAGCATAGAAGGGCTGGCGCAGCTGCCCGACGGCAAGTTCCTGCCGCCGCACGATCTGAACTGCGTGGAGCAGGAGTTCAAGCAGCGCATCGACTCGAAACTCGGCCGCAAGCTCATCATCGGACGCGTCGCCAATCTCACCGGTCCGCTCACGCACAACGAGAGTCCGCAGCGCGCGACCTGCCAGGCGCGCAACCTCTGCATCCGCGGCTGCCCGTACGGCGCGTATTTCAGCAGCGTCTCGGCCACGCTGCCTTCGGCGGAACGCACCGGCAACATGACGCTCAAGGCCGACCAGATCGTCTACGAAGTGGTCTATGACAAGGATCGCGGCAAGGCGACGGGCGTGCGCGCCATCGACGCCAACACGGGCAAACACACCGAGTACTTCGCCAAGGTCGTGTTCCTGTGCGCGTCGGCCATGGGCTCGGCGTACATCCTGCTCAACTCGACCTCGCAGCGATTCCCGAACGGACTGGGCAACGATTCCGGCGAGCTCGGCCACAACATCATGGACCACAACAAGCCGGGCAATTCCAGCGCGCAGGTGGAGGGACATCTCGACCAGGCCTACACCGGCCGCCGTCCGAATGGGTTCTACATCCCGCGCTTCCAGAACGTGGGCAAGGACAAGCGCGACTATCTACGCGGCTTCGGCTACCAGGGCCGCGCGCAGCGCCAGAACTTCAGCCGGCTCAACGACAGTGCGCTCATCGGCGAGGACCTCAAGAAGGCGGTGCGCGAAGCGGGTCCGTGGACGCTGGGCATGACGGCCTTCGGCGAGATCCTGCCGTATCACGAGAACCACATGAAGCTCGACCGCAGCAAGAAGGACAAACACGGCCTGCCGCTGATCTCGGTGAACGCGGTGGTGCGCGAGAACGAGCGCAAGATGGAAAAGGACATGCTCACGGATGCGGCGGAGATGCTCGAAGCCGCGGGCTACAAGAACGTCACCGTGCGCAGCGACAACTTCAACGTGGGCAACAGCATCCACGAGATGGGCACCGCGCGCATGGGCGACGATCCGAAGAAGTCCGTGCTGAACAAGTACAACCAGGTGCACGCCTGCAAGAACGTGTTCGTCACCGACGGCTCCTTCATGGTGTCCTCGGCCTGCCAGAACCCCTCGCTCACCTACATGGCGTTCACTGCGCGCGCCGTGGATCACGCGGTCTCCGAATCGAAGAAGGGCAATCTATGAGCAACCTCCCCAACGAGGCGCCCGAGATGCTGGCTCGTCGCGAGCTCCTGCGCCGCGTAGCCTGGATGATCGGTGGCGCGATATCGGCGCCGGCGGCGCTCGCCGTCCTGCAAGGTTGTTCGGCCAAGGACGCGCCGGCCGCGGCGGGCTGGAAGCCCAGATTCTTCGAGGGCAAACAAGCCGACGTGGTCACCGTGATCGCGGACATCATCATTCCCAAGGGTGATACCAGCGGCGCGCTCGACGCCAACGTGCCGCAGTTCATCGACCTCATGCTGGCCGATGTCTACGACGCGGCGGCGCGTGACCGTTTCAACGCCGGCTTCGCGGAGTTCGAGACACGCGCGAGCAGCAGTGGCAAGGCATTCCTGGATCGCGACAGCGCGAGCCGCACCGCCTACGTGAAAGAGGCGCTGGAGGCCGCGTTGATCGGCGACCGATCGGCCGGCAAGCCTTTCATCCTCATGGTGCGCGAGCTCACGCTGCTCGGCTTCTACACTTCGCAGCCGGGCATCACGGAGAACTTCCAGTACGAGCCCGTGCCGGGCGCGTAT
>JBKPPO010000233.1:0-18278 GCA_046733635.1 Pseudomonadota bacterium
CCCTGGGAGGGGCGACACATGACTGCCTTGAACTACCGCATCGAAGGTTCCGATCTTCAGTTCGTCGAACTCACGCTCGCGCCCGGCGAGTCCGCAGTCGGCGAGCCCGGGGCGATGATGTTCGCGGACGAGGGGATCTCCATCGAATCCCACATGGGCGACGGGGACGAATCGGGCCTGGGCAGCCGGGTGGCCTCGGGCTTCAAGCGCTCGTTCACGGGCGAGAACTTCTTCACCTCGGTGTTCAAGAACACGGGTGCGCGCAACCTGCGCGTGAGCTTCGCGGCCCCGTCGCCCGGCAAGATCATCGCCGTGGACCTGGCCGAGAACGGCGGAGAGCTGATCTGCCAGAAAGGCGCATTCCTGGGCGGTACCAAAGGCGTGCGCGTGGGGCTGGCGTTCAAGAAGCGACTGCGCGCCGGCATGTTCGGTGGCGAAGGCTTCATCATGCAGAGGCTCAGCGGCACGGGCACGGTGTTCATCCATGCCAGCGGCACCCTCGAGAAGATGGAGCTGCGCGCGGGTGAGTCGCTCAAGGTCGACACGGGCTGCCTGGCGGCGCTGCAAAAGACCGTGAACTACGACGTCAAATATGTGGGCAGCCTCAAGACCTCGGTGCTGGGCGGCGAAGGCCTGTTCCTGGCCTCGGTGAAAGGACCGGGAACCGTGTGGTTGCAGAGCCTGCCCATCCAGCGGCTGCGTGCGGTGATCACGGGCATGCCGGCCTCGCGCGGCGGCGCGGGCAGGCTCATCTACTTCGGCTTCGTGATCTTCATGATCATCATGATCCTGGCGCGGACACCCTCATGAGCGAACTCACGGGCCTGCTGCACGGGCCCGACCTGCCGACCTCGGGTGTGCCCGCGCGGCTGGAATTCCGCGGCGACTATCTGCGTGTGACCCGCGCCGACGGCGCCGTGGAGGACGTGCTCGCGGAGACGCTCGCCGTCGACGTCACGGGCTTCAACGAGGATACGCTGCAGCTCAGTTGGGAGCGCTCGGGCCACACGCATGCGGTGACGGTCTCGGACAAGAGCGCCCATGGCGCGTTGATCGAACAGGCGCCGCCGCATTTCGTGCGCAAGCTGCGCGGCGGTCACGCCACGATGAACTACCACCGCCGCAAGTGGAACGTGGTGGCCGGCGTGGTGGCCACGGTCGTGGTATTGCTCGGCGTGGCCTGGTGGCAGAGCGAAGCCATCACGATGTGGATGGCGAACCGCGTGTCGCTCGAGACCGAAATCGGCATCGGCGATCACGCGCTGGCGCAGCTCGAGACGGAGCACACGCTCACGCAGGAAGGATTGGCGGCGGAGACGGTGGCGAACATCGGTTCGCGGCTCACGCAGGGCTCCCGCTATCGATACCGCTGGTACGTGAGCGATGACAGCGAGGTGAATGCCTACGCCTTGCCCGGGGGCATCATCGTCGTGAATGCGGGCATGATCGAGAAGGCTGATTCCGCGGAGGAGTTGGCCGGCGTGCTGGCCCATGAGGTCCAGCACGTCGAGTATCGTCACACGCTGCAGCAGATGATCCACACCGCGGGTTGGGCCGCGGTGCTGGCCGTGGCGCTGGGAGATGTCAGCGCGATCACGGCCATCGTGATCCATCAGCTCGGCAACCTGCGCAACAGCCGCAAGCTCGAAGCGCAGGCGGACGTGGAAGGCATGAAGGCGCTGGCGCGGGCAGGTATTCCGCTCCACGGAATGCCCAGCCTGTTCCGGCAGCTTCAGGCCGATGCGGAAAAGCGGGGTGGCGAAGGCGTGGCGTTGTTGTCGTCGCATCCGGCGACAGCCGAACGCATCGCGGATCTGGAGCAGTTGGCGCGCACGCTGAAGTGCGATTGCCAACCGTTGGCAATGGACTGGCCCGCCGTACAGGCGGCCGCGAAGGAGTGGCGGAAAGCACAATGAGCATCAAGGGTGGCTGTCTCTGCAGGAAGGTTCGTTTCGAGATCGCGGCGGCGCCGATCACGATGCGGCTGTGCTGGTGCCGGGATTGCCAGTACTTCGCGGCCGGCAATGCCACGGTGAACGTGGTGTTCCCGGCCGAGGCCGTGACCGTGAGCGGTGAGCTGCGCGACTACGTGAGCGAGGCCAGGAGCGGCAATCGAATGCACCGGCGGTTCTGCCCGGAATGCGGCACGCAGGTGTTCAGCGCGGCCGAGTCGCGGCCGCATCTCGTCATCGTCCGCAATGGAGCGCTCGATGACACCGAGCTGCTGCGACCGAGCGCGACCATCTGGACGGAATCTGCGCCGGAATGGGCGTGGATCGATGAAGCGCTTCCGCAGCATGCGGGTCAGCCGCCGCCGATGGGCTAACGACCGGGAAGGGCGTAACCTACGTTCGATGGTATCGCCTTGATCTCCAGAATCAAAAAAGACCTGCAGCTCACGCGGCTCTGGCCGTGGATCGAGAAGAGCCCGTCACGCCGGATCGGATTCGCGATCGTCATGGCGTTGGCGGCGGCGCTGCTCCAGTGGCTGGTGTATCCGCTCAGCCAGGGCCGGATCACCTTCATCTTCTTCGTGCCGGCCATCGTGCTGGTGACCACCATCGCCGGACGCTGGCCCGGTGCGCTCGTAGCGGTGGTCGGGCTCATCAATGTCTTGCTCATGAAGTCGGCAGGCAAGCTGCTCATCCTCACCCCGGGCGAGCAGATCTCCCTGCTTTCGTCGGCGCTGGTGTCGCTCATGGTCATCCTCGTGGGCGACTACTATCGCTCCCTTTCGAAACGGGAGCTCAGCGATCTGAACGACCTTCACGAGCTCAGCGCCGCGCTCGCGACGATCCCGCGGCTCCCCGAACAACTGCACCTGATCCTCACTACCTTCGCGCGCATGCACTCGGCGCACCAGGGAATCATCTCCATCTACGATCGCGCGCGCGACCGTCTGACGGTGGCGTCGAGCGTGGGGCTGCCGCCTGGCACACTCGAGGAGATCCGCGAGCGCAAGGGTGGTGAAGGCGTGTGCGGTCTCGTCTGCATCGACAAGGTGCGCGTCGTGGTGGAAGACACGGAGACGGATCCGCGCGTTGCGGAAGCGCGCGATCTGTTGCGCCGGGAACGGGTGCGTGCCGTGCATTCGACACCGCTGATCGCGCGCGACGGCGAAGTGCTGGGCGCATTGACCGTGCACCTGTCCACGCCGCACCGGCCGAGTGAGCGCGAAATCCGCATCGCCGACATCTGCGCGCGCAAGGCCGCGGTGTTCCTCGAACGCGCACGTGCCGAAGAGGGCGTGCGCGAGCGGGACCGCCGCTTCCAGACGGTGCTCGAAACCTCGGGTGTCCCGTTCGTGCTCATCGCGCCTATCCACTCGGCCGACGGACGCATCGTCGACTTCCGCTACCTGTATGCGAATACCGCCGCGGGCAATGTCATGCGCAGCACGCCCGCGAACATCGTCGGCAAGGCCGTCCTGGAGCTGAGTCCCAATGCCTGGGACGAACCGGATCGCTTTCAGATGTACGTCGAGGCGCTGGAACGCAACGAAGTGCGGGAAATCGAGCGGAACACCGCGGTGGACGACAACGCCGCCTGGTTCCACATCGTGGCATCACCGCTGGACGGCAATCTGGCCGTCTGGTTCGCCGACATCACGAGACGCAAGAACCAGGAGCAGCAGCTGCTCGAGGCCGATCGCCGCAAGGACGAGTTCCTCGCGACGCTCGCCCATGAATTGCGCAATCCGCTGGCGCCGATCCGGCAGGCGGCTTCGATCGCGCGCAACGAGAAAGCCACGGATGCCCAGCGGCGCTGGTCCAACAACGTGATCGAGCGGCAGGTCCAGCACATGTCGCTGCTGCTCGACGACCTGCTGGACGTGTCCCGCATCACGCACGGCACGCTCCAGCTACGCAAACAGCACACCGATTTGCAGTCCATCCTGAGCGCGGCGGTGGAGACCGCCCGGCCGCTGCTGGATGAACGGCATCATCGTCTGCGCGCCGACGTCCCGGATCACCTGCAGGTGCATGCGGATCCGCTGCGCCTGGCCCAGGTGTTGTCCAACCTGTTGACGAACGCGGCCAAGTACACTCCGCCGGGCGGGTCCATCCACGTTCGCGGCGAGCAGCAGGGCGGTGAACTGGTGCTGTGCGTCGAAGACACGGGTATCGGCATCGCGGCCGAAGACCTGCCCAAGGTGTTCGGCATGTTCGCGCAGTTGCGGGCGGCGCAGGAGCACGCGGCCGGGGGTCTGGGCATCGGACTTGCCCTGGCCAAGGGAATCGTCGAACTCCACGGCGGACGCATCGAGGTGCATAGCGCGGGCGCCGGAAAGGGCAGCCGCTTCACGGTGAGGCTGCCGAATGCGGCCGCGCGACCGGCCGCCGAGCTGCTAGCTACCGCGAAGCCCATGGCCAATGGCCATGCCGGAAAACGCATCCTGCTCGCCGACGACAACCGCGACGCGGCCGAGAGCCTGGCGATCATCCTGCGGCTCGAGGGACACGATGTGGAGCTTGCGCATGATGGGGAAGCGGCGCTCGAGCGTTATGCGGCGCGTCGGCCCGACGTGGCGCTGCTCGACATCGGCATGCCCAAACACAATGGCTACGAGGTTGCTCGGCAGATCCGCGCCTCGGAGCGGGGCGCCGACGTCACGCTGATAGCGGTCACAGGCTGGGCGCAGGACTCTGACAAGCTCCAGTCGAAAGCCGCCGGGTTCGATCATCACCTGACCAAGCCCATCGAACCCGATGCCCTGATCGGGCTGCTGGCTCGATCCCGGTAGGTAGATAGGCGACTAGGTATATCCCACGGTGAGAGATTTCCCGGGGTCATGACACATATTCGTTCATGAACTTCGGACCCCTGGAATTCGCCGAGTACCTGCGCCGCAGATCCCCGGAGCAGGCGGAGTCCGCCACGATACGCGCCGCCCGTGCGGCCGCACCGCCGCGCAATCAGCTGGGCATCATCGGCGGGCCACATTCGCTGCGCGCCGTGGCGCGTTCAGCCCGGGTGGAAGCCGTGAGCGTGTACGAGGCCGTGTCGATGCATCCGCCGGGGTCGCCGCCGGAACCCGGCTTCGTGCGCGTCATAGTCAGGCCGACGGTCGAGGTGAAGCCGGTGGTGCTGGTGTTGTCCGCCTATCAGGCGGTGGAGTGGCGCGTGAGCTGCGAGCCGAGATCGAAGCTGGTCGCGGTATTGCTGTCGGGGTTCGGACCGTCCACGGTCGTCGGGACGGGTGATGCGGTCGTCCGCCGGATCGGGGGCTTCTACGCGTTCCGGCGGGGATCGGCCGAATTCCGGCACCTCGAGAGCGAAGTGCTTCGTTGCACCGGCCGCAACATCGAGAGCTTCCAGAGCTGCTATGCGGGCAGCCGGTTCGAAGTCGGCAGTTAGAGCTGCGAGCGCAGCAGCAACGCCAGTCGCTCGTTGATGCGCCGGCCGAACTTCCGGTGCTTCCACTTGTTGAGCACCATCCGCCGCGATTGCTGGATGTCGGCGTCGATGATGTTCGTCTGCTCGCGCGCGAGTGATTCGCTGAACACGTTGAGATTGGCTTCGTCGTTGAGACGAAACGAACGGTCGTCGAAGTTGGCAGAGCCCACGGAGCTCCACACGCCATCGATGACCAGCACCTTACAGTGCATCATCGTCGGCTGATATTCGTAGATCTGGATGCCCGCCTCGAGCAGCTCGCCATACAGGCCCTGCGCGGCCCAGCGTCCGACGCGCGCATCCGTGTGCCGGCCGGCGACGACGATGCGCACGCGCACGCCGCGTCGTGACGCGGACACCAGCGCCTCGACGGTGAGTTTGTCGGGCACGAAATAGGGATTCTCGATGTCGATCGAGGTCTTCGCGGCCGTGAGCGCGAGCAGGACCATGAGATGCATGCTCTCGGATCCGCCCACCGGCGAACTGCCGAACATCTGCGCATCCATGTCGCCGCAGGGAACGAGCTTCGGGAAGTATTCACCGCCATGCAGGACTCGGCCCGTGGCCTTGATCCAGTTGTCGACGAACACGGCCTGCATCTGCGCCACCACCGGCCCTTCGGCCTTGAAGTGCGTCTCGCGCCAGGGTGGCAAGCCCTTGAGGCCGTGTTTCCACTCGGTGCCCATCCCGACGCCGCCCGTGAAACCCACCTTGCCGTCGACGATCAGCAGCTTGCGGTGGGTGCGATTGTTGAGGCGGCCGAGGTGATACCAGGAGGGCGGGTGATAGACGTGCAGCTCGCAACCCGCAGCGCGCGCGGCGTGGAGCAGGTTCTGGTTCATGGTGCGCGAGCCCAGCCAGTCGAGCAGCATGTGCACGATCACCCCGCGCCGCGCGGCATTGGACAACTCCTCGACGAAATCCGCGCCCACGCTGTCGCGGAACACGAAGGTCTCGAAGCAGACGTTGGTCTGCGCCGTGCGGATGGCGTTGAGCATCGCGGTGTAGATCTGGTCGCCGTTCACGAGCGTGGTGATCTTGTTGCCCGGGACCAGCGGCGGGCCCAGCAGGATGCCGAGCGCGCGGCGGAAATCGGCGTCGCCGCTGGTGTACAGGCGGCGAGGACGGTAGAGCAGTCGCTTCTCGGTGGTGGCGAGATTGGCCGCCAGCGCCAGCACGAAGGCCGTGACGAACAAGGTTGTGAGGACGATGGCAAGCGTGGACACGATCGGGGCGCGGGTTACTTCGAATGCCCTGGATGATGGTTGTTTGTCAGTGTGTTGCGCAAGCTGGCCGTCACCTCAGGACGGCCGAATCCGGCGCCTTCATGCGCAGGCGCTTGAGCGACTTCGGATGCCAGTTCTTGCTGGGCGTGAGGAAGTCGCGCACGGTGCGCCAGTTGGGCTGGTACTGAGCCGCCACCTTGAGCGCCACCAGCGCTGGCGTCGCGAGGATCATCCCGGGAATGCCCCAGAACCCGTAGCCGAACCACACGGCGAGCAGGATCACCAGCGCATTCACCTCGAATCGCCGTCCCACGGTGAGCGGCTGCACGAGCTGGCCTTCGATGAGATGCAGGAGCAGGAACACGCCGGAGACCGCGAGTGGCCGCGCCAGACCCTCGAAGGTGAGCAGCGCCGCAATCGTGAGGATGAAGAAGGCTGCGATGGGTCCGAGGTAGGGCACGAAGTTGAACACGCAGACCAGGACGCCCCAGAGGATCGCGTTCGGCATGCCGAGCGCATACATGCAGAGCGCGGTGGCGACACCCAGTCCGACATTGATGATCGCGATCGTCCCGAAGTAACGGCCGACTTCGATGCGGATCGCCTCGGTGAGTTTCAGCGCCTTGATGGTCGCGGGATTGCCGGAAAGCGAAGCGCCCATGCGCGCCAGCAGCGGTGGCCCGCCCAGCAGGAAGAACAGCGTCAGCGGGATCACCGTGAGCCATTCGATGAACGACTTCGTGATGGCCACGGCGGTGCTCTGCCCGGCGACCGGCGTGACGATGGCGGGCTTGCCGCTAACTACCGTGCCGCCCTGGGTGAGTTGTCCCGCCCGCGCGGCGACGGCATCGACGCGCTCGAACATCTCGCGCAGCGGTTGCAGGCGCGGATCGATCTTGCGCATGGTCTGGGGCGCGCGGGCGAGCCAGTCGGTGGCGGGTTGCCAGACGGCGTTGATCGCGACGGCGAACGAGGCGAACACGACGATCATCACGATGGCGACGGCGAGGCCGCGCTTGAGACGCCAGCGCTGCAGACGGTCGACGGCCGGGGTGAGCAGCAGCGCGAGGAACAGCGCCATGGCCACCGGGATGACCACGTCTTGCGCGAAGTAGAGGATGACGCCCAGTCCCATGATGGCCACGAGCCAGACGGCCTTCACCAGCTTGGGGTCGGGCGCTTGCGGATCGATGGGTGTGGCCGCGTCGGGCATACGCGCACTGTCGGTGATCCTCTGACAGGAGGAAATTCCATTGCGCCGGATCAGGGCATGGTTCGTGGCGAATCCGGTAGTGAGAGTGCTCTGACACAGGCGTCGGAAAGCGGGAACTCAGTGGGGCGAGGACCTGTCACACTGGCTCAATGAGGGGGCCACGCATAGCGGCGATGCTCTGCGTGCTCATCGGGCATGCGCTCATCGTGTTCGCGCTCATGAACCTCACGCGCCCCAATCTCCGCACCCGGCCGGAGCCCGCCGAAGTCCTCGCCTCGCTCCTGTTTTTCATCGAAGAGGATCAGGACGAACAGAGTGCGTCCCTGCCCGAACCATCCCTGACGACGCCGCGGGTGCCTGATCTGCCCGCGGATTCCGCCATCGCCGAAGCATCACTCGCGGCCAGCGAGTCCGAAGGCGTCACGGAACGAGGGTTCATCGATTGGCCGGTGGAGACGAAGAAGTCCGCGGCGCGGGTGCTTGCAGCGGAAAGGGAGGCCGAACGTATCGCGAAGATGTTCGCGGGCCCGGACGGCACCTGGGCCTCGCTGACCAAGCGCCAGCGTGACGAGCTCGATCATTTCCGCTGGGCCCCGGGCGTGGATGGTCTGGAACGTGACGAAAACGGCAACACCATCTATCAACTCAAGAATGGCTGCGCGCTGGTGAACTTCATGTTCTTCGGCTGCCCGATCGGCAAGAAGCCGCCGCCTTACGGAGACCTCTTCAAGGACATGCGGCTGCACTTCGACGAGCAGCGTCGACCGCCGACCAACGAAGGCAATGGCCTGGAGCCAGAGTCGAAGCGGCCGCCGCGATGGTCGAAGCCGCTACCGGAGAAGCCGCTGCGCTCCGACTGAGTCAGTCGCCCTTGGCGCGCTTCGCGCGCTCGGCCTTGCCACCCTTGTAAGCGCCCTTGGCGCCCGCCGCCTTGCCGACGAACTTCTTCTTGAAGCCGTCCTTCTTGAACGCCGGCTTGTCGCCGAACGAAGGTTTACCGCTGCCGTATCGCGGCTTGTCGCCGAACGAAGGTTTGCCGAAGCCCGGCTTGCCGAAAGGCTTCTTGAACGGCTTGCGCTCGCCGCCTTCGAAGCGCGGCCGTTCATCGCGCGATTCACCACGTGAGTCGTCCCGGGATTCGCGGCGAGGGGCGTAATCCTCGAAACGCGGGCGCGCGGGACGCTCGCTGCGTTCGGTCCGGTCGCCACGATCTGCCGCCGGGGCGCCTTCATTCGAGGCATAACCTTCGAAGCGCTGGCTTTCGTCGGCGAAACGCGGCGAACCCTGGTAGCCGCGCCTGGCGCCGCCGCCTTCGTAACCTTCCTTCTTGTAGCGCGAACCGCCGCCCATGTACGGACGCTTGCCACCGGCGTTGCGCTCGCGGAATTCCTCGGCCATACGATCCGGCCGGCGCGACTTGCCCGAGAACGCCGGCTTGTCGGGCTTGGAATCCACACGCGTGATGCGGATCTCTTCACCGCGGATGCGCGTCTTCTGCAGGTGGCCGACCATCTCGTCGGGCAGCGTGGGAAGGTCGACATAGCTGTGATCTTCGCGGATATCGATGTGGCCGATGCGCTTGCCGTCGATGCCGGCTTCGTTGGCGATGGCGCCGACGATGTTGCCCGGGAGCACGCCATGCGCGTGACCCACGGCAATGCGGTAGGTAGACGTGGGTACGCTGCCGTCGATCGCCGGCGGCGCCTTCGGCGCTTCGTCCTTCTGCGTGAGCAGCAGCGGCGTGGTGCCCTGCATGAGGCTCGCCAACGCGGCGGCGATTTCGATCGCCGGGATGTTGGCTTCGGATTCGATCTGTTCGAGCAGCGGCTGGAAGTCCTTGCCGGCGCCGGAGAGCACGGCTTCGGTGACCTTCTCCTTGAACTTGACCAGGCGAAGCTGGTTCACGTCCGCGACGGTCGGCATCTTCATCTCTTCGATGCGCTGCTGCGTCACGCGTTCGATGATGCGGAGCATGTTCCGCTCGCGCGGGCTCACGAACAGGATGGCGTCGCCGGTGCGGCCAGCGCGGCCCGTGCGGCCGATGCGGTGCACGTAGGTTTCGCTGTCGTACGGGATGTCGTAGTTGACGACGTGCGAGATGCGGTCGACGTCGAGGCCGCGCGCGGCCACGTCGGTGGCGATCACGATGTCGATCTTGCCGTCCTTGAGGCGCTGCACGGTCTGCTCGCGCGAACGCTGTTCCATGTCGCCATTCAGTGCGGACGCGGCAAAGCCGCGCGCCTCGAGGCGACTGGCGAGCTCCACGGTCTCGAGTTTGGTGCGCACGAACACCAGCACCGCCTCGAACTTCTCGGCTTCGAGCACGCGCGTGAGCGCGTCCAGCTTGTGCAGGCCGCTCACGAGCCAGTAACGCTGGCGGATCTTTGGCGCGGCTTCACCGCGCGCCTTGACCACGATCTCGCGCGGATCCTTCATGTGGTTCTGCGCGATGCGGCGAATGGCATGCGGCAGCGTGGCCGTGAACAGCGCCACCTGCTTGTCGTCCGGGGTCTGCTGGAAAATCGCTTCGATGTCGTCGACGAAGCCCATCTGCAGCATCTCATCGCCTTCGTCGAGCACCAGGAACTTGAGCTGGCTCAGGTCGAGCGCGCCGCTCGACACATGGTCGATGAGGCGGCCGGGTGTGCCGACGATGACGTGCGCACCGCGCTTGAGGCCCTTGAGCTGCGGCGTGTAACTCTGGCCGCCGTAGATGGGCAACACGTGGAAGCCCGGCAGCTTGGCGGCATATTTCTGGAAGGCTTCGGCCACCTGGATCGCGAGCTCGCGCGTGGGCGTGAGCACCAGCGCCTGGGGCGCCTTCTGATCGATATCGATCTTCGACAACACCGGCAGCGCGAAGGCCGCCGTCTTGCCCGTGCCGGTCGAGGCCTGTCCCAGCAGGTCGCCGCCTTCGAGCAGCAACGGGATGGTCTGCGCCTGGATGGGCGAGGGCGCCTCGTAGCCGATGTCGGCGAGGGCGGCCACGACGGCCGGGTGCAGGCCCAGATCGGCGAAGGTCGTCTCGGCGGGGGAATTCGGGGCAACAGGATCGGGCGTGGCTTCGGTCATGGTCTCGTTCGGATGAGCGGGCCCGGGTCGGGAGGGGATGGGCCGGCGAAAGGGGCGCGAACTGTACGCCAAATCCCGGTCGATTGCCTGCCCGATTCACCTGCGGAATCGGGCATTTGGGGCCGATATGTCAGCTATTGGGCCTGGACGAGACCGGAGGCCCGCGTGGCGTTTCCGGACTCCACTTCTTCCCAGCCGGGTTCCCAGGATTCCACCTCGTAACGCCGGGTCATGGGGAAGGCGGCAGGCCTCAGGTATTCGAAGCGTTTGTCGAAATCCAGCTTGGTGGCGTACCGCGGTTCCGTGTGGGAGATGGTCCCGGTAGTCAGGCTGCCGTAGACGAACAGCGTGGCCTCGCCGCCCCGGTCGGTGGACTCCACGTAGAACCGGCGCCGCGCGAAGATCGCGCCGTGTACGGTGAGATCGCCCGGGCCGGTCACTTCGGGTCCTGCGATGGCGATGTCGCGGCCGGCGATCAGCGCGAGGAAGTCGCGAGAAAGCACGGCCTGGCGCGGATCCTTGGAATACACGAGGTCGTCTTCCACCTCGATGTCATCGGGCGAGTACACCGTGAAGATTCCGGACACGGTGCCGCGCACGAAGAGCTTTGCGCCCTTGTCGCCTATCAGGTACTGCGGCTTGTGGCTCGGTTCCGCCCGGTGCAACGGGCCTTCGCCGTTCGCCCGGCGCCACGCGTAGCTGCCGTCGGAGTTGAAGATGATGCGTGTGTCTTCGGCGAACACGCGGCGGTCGGCGTCGGCGCCGCCGTTCACGACGTCGGGCATGTCGCGCGGCAAGGCGACCTTGTCGGTCTTCGTCTCGTAACCCGCCTTGAACACGTCCTTGTTGCGGCGTTTCGCGAAGCCATCGAAGGTCATGCGCGCCGCGGCCGTGGTGACCTTGCCGAAGAAGCGCGGTTCCACGCCGAAGCGCGCGGTCAACGCGATCTCGGTGTTGCTGTGGAAGCGGCCGTCGATGACGTCGTCGTGAAGCTGGATCTGTGGATCCCAGTCGTTCACGAGCTGCGTGAAGTGCGAGAAGGCGAGGCGCTTCATGCTGAGCCGCGTCTTCATGCGCTTGCCGTCCTTGTCCGTCATGATCTCCGCGATCACCTGTTCGATGCCCGTGCTGTCGGCCGCGGGTTGTCGCATCACGCGCGCGGTGTACTGCTGGCCATCCTGCTGCCAGGTGAGTTCCGTATCCGTTTCGTTGGTGTCCAGCAGTTGCAGAGCCACCTTCTGCACGCTGCGCGAGATCATGACCTGCTCGGGCTGCGGGATTTCGGATTGCGCTGCGCGCGGCGCGGGCTCCGTGACCGTCGCGACGGTTTCCGGACTCGCACCCACGGTGGTGAGCACGGTTCCCGCTTCGGCAGGGGTGGCTGCCTGGGCTTGCGACTCCTGCGACTCCGTGGCGTCAGGCGCGCGTTCGGTCACGGGCGTGGCGTCGGCTGACAACGGAGCATCCAGCGTCCGTTCGCCGGTGCCCGGATCCGTGATCACTTCCTCGATCGGCTCGGGCGCCGGCTGGGGCAGGGCGGCGTCGACGAATTCTTCGGACATCGGTCCATCACGCGTTTCGAGCTGTACCGAGAGCTCCGGGATGTCCCGGTCGTCCTCGCCTTCGGAGTAGATGGAGCTGCCGATAACGACGAGGATGGCGAGATGCACGACGGCAGAGATTCCGAGAGTGCTGGCTACCTGCCGATGGGGGAAAAACGCGAGCCAGCAGCGGGCCGTTGTCCGCCTGCAAACGGACGCCGCCTCTCGATACGCGATCGCGTACGCGGGTGTGTACACCCGAGACCTCCGAGACTCTCCCTGCGGCTTATCTTGCTCCCGCGATCCGTTTTGGTCACGGACTTTGCGGCGGAGAGTGGCGCTACCGTTATTTCGGCGGCGCCGCGCTGGGGTCGCCTGTGGGTGGCGGCGATTCGTCGGTGGTCTTTCGCGGTCCCAGGAGCTCGGTGAGGTGCGGTTTCAGGGCATCGGCCCAGATCTGGTACGCCGGAACGCGCAGATGCAGCCCGTCGTCCGACATCCCCTCGCGCAAGGTCCCGTCCGGGAACGCGAGCTGCTCGTTCACGTTTATGTAACGCGTCTTCTTGCCGTCGGCGAGGCGTGCGATGCGCCGATTCGCCTCGTTGATCACCGGCATCACCGCCAGGTTGTCGTCACGCGGCATGATGCCGGTGAGGATCACCGTGGCAGCGGGCGCCTTCCGCCGGACTTCTCTGACGATGGCCGTGACGCCCTGGGCGATGTCCTCGGCGCGGGCCGACGCGTCGCCGATGGGCGTGGCGCGGCCTACGTTGTTGGTGCCAGCCATGATCACGACGACCTTGGGATTCACGCCGTCGAGCTCGCCCTGCTTCAGGCGCCAGAGCATGTGCTGCGTCTTGTCGCCACCCCAGCCGAAGTTCCCTGCGTTCCAGCCCCAGAAATTGCTCTTCCAGTTCTCGTAGAGCGCTTGCCACATCGCATCGCTCGTGCCCCAGCGACGCGTGATCGAGTCGCCGATGAAGTAGACGTCGATCTTGCCGGCCTTGCGCTTGGCCAACATCTGCTCGTGGGCCTTCATCGAATTGGGATCGCCGCGAGGCACGGGCACATCGGCGCGTTCGATGGGCTCGCGACCCTTCACGAGAGCGCTGAGCCAGGCCGCGGACCGCTCGGTCCAGGGCTTCGACTGTTCGGGCGTCGCGAGATGGTTGTGAGGCGACTCGGGCATCGGGGCCACTTCCTTCGGTCCCTTGATCTCGTTGAACATCGCCCAGATGCCGACGGGCGGCGTGGTGACGTCGAGGAAGCCCATCGATACCAGCGACGGCACGCGGATCCGTGACGCGCAGTTCACGGTGTCGAAGTACTGCGCGGTCTCGAGCACCTGGGGGTCCTTGCTGTCCCAGAACGGGTAACCCGTCTTGCGGCCATGCGCTTCGCCATTGGCATCACCGCCGGCCGGCACGTTGACGAGCATGTGCGTGACCTTCGGATGCAGGCCCGCGGTGCAAAGGCTTTGTTGTCCACCCATGCTCGTCCCCATGACCACGAGCGTCTTGCCGTCCCAGTCCGGGCGGCTCGCGAGGTAGTCCACGGCGCGGATGTCCGCGAGATACATGTAGAGGAAGTAGTTCTTGTCCCGGTTGCGCGTCTCGATGGTGTTGTACTTCTTGATCGCCTCGGGCAACGCGTCGTAGTACGCCTGGGGTTGATCCGGCATCACGTCATGAGGCTCGATGTTCACGGCGAGCCAGCCTTCGGCGGCGCGGTCCGTGACCCAGGATTTCTGCAGCGGGTAGGGCGGGCTGGCCCATTGCAGGATCACGAGGCCGGGATACTTTTTCTTGTTAGTGGGGTCGTGCGGCTTCGCCACCTGGCCCCAGACGTTTTTCCCTTCCAGGTGCGCCATCTTGAGGATGGCGAAATCCACGCCATCCTTTTCGCTGGGCTTCTTGGTGAGTTCCGGCTTCGGTGGCACTTTGCGCAGCGCCTTGATCTTGGCCTCCCAGAACTCGTCGAAGTCCTTCGGGGCCGGGATCGCGGGCCCTATCTTCTCGGGCGCGACCACGGCGCCGAGCGCGCGCGGCTTGGCATTGCCGTTTTCCGTGATCTCCACGTAGACCATGCCGGGTCGTTCGAGCTTCACCTCGATCTTCGAAGGTTGGCCCGGCTTGATCCTGCCGCGGCCGATCTCGGCGAGATTGTTCTCGCGCACCACGTAACTCACGGAGGGCGCATTCCACGGCAGCGTCACGTTCCATCCCACCGTTTCGCCCAGCGCGTAGATGCTGGTGGCCTTGTAAGGCACGTACAGCGGGCCGGCGGCTTCGTCGGCGCGCGCGGTGAGACACAGCGCGGCCAATGCCAGCGCAACGATGAACTTCATGACTCCCCCTCGAAGAAATGACCGCGGATCAAGCCGAGATCGGTTTCGTCGCCACCTTCTGCGCCTTCAGCACCAGTTCCGCGGCGAGCAGCGCCTGCTCCTGGTTCTGCGCGTTGTCCGTGCGCTCGACGATGTCGGAGACGAACTGCGGACCGAACGGCAGCTCGACTTCCTTGCAGTCGATGTAGCGCGCCTGCTTCTTGTCGACGATGTACAGGTGGTTGCCGCCCGTGAGGTTGGACGCCACGTTGATGTACTTGCGCAGTTCGATGTAGCCGTCGGTGCCGAGGATGAACAGGCGCCCGTCACCCCAGGTGGACAGGCCATCGGGCGTGAACCAGTCCACGCGCACGTAGCCGGTGCCGCCGTTGCCGACGATCATCATGTCGCCGAAGTCTTCGAACTTCGGATACTGCGGATAGTTGACGTTGCCCACCTGGGCAGCGACCACACTGGCCCGGGTGCTGTTGGTGTAATAGAGGAACTGGTCGGCCTGGTGCGAACCGATGTCGCAGAGGATGCCGCCGTAACGCGACTTGTCGAAGAACCACGCGGGCCTGCTCGGGATGTTCATGCGATGCGGACCGAGGTTGATGGTCTGGATCACGCGGCCGATGGCGCCTTGTTTCACGAGCTCACCGGCGTACACCGCCGAGCGCACTTCGAGACGCTCGGAATACATGATCGCGAACTTCCTGCCGGTTTCCTTCACGGCCTTTCGCACGTCGGCGAGTTGTTTGAGCGTGGTGATGCCGGGCTTGTCGCCGAGGTAGTCCTTGCCGGCGCGCATGCACTTGATGCCGAGCGGGGCGCGCAGATCCGGGATCGGCGCGGCGGCCACGAGCTGGATGCTCTTGTCTTCGATGATCTCGTCTTCGCTGCGCGCCAGCTTCGCTTCGGGGAACTGCTTCTGGAACGCCTCGATCTGTTTGGGATCCGTGGCGAAGAAGGACACGAGTTCGCCGCCGCCGCGTTTCACGGCGGCCGACATGCCGTAGATGTGCGCGTGGTCCAGGCCGATCGCCGAGAAGCGGATCTTGTGTTTCGGAGGCGTGACCGGGGTGGAGTTCGCCTGTTCGACCGTGAACGCACCCGAGCTCTGGCCCATCACTGCAGGCGCAACGGCCGAGAACATGCCCGCCAGGCCGGCCTGCCGCAGGAACTCACGTCGATCTTTGGCGCTCATCGGACCCCCACTATTAAATGTGGTCGCCACCATACCGCAGGGCTCGGGCGGGCGAGAAGCCCGTTTTCGGGCCGCCCGCCGCCGGTTCCGATGTCAATTCGCCGTTTGTCGGAAGGAGCTCAGCCCTTGGTCTTGAGGCGCCAGATCGCGATCGCGCTGAACAGCACGGTGAAGCCGATCGCAGCCGCGCCGGCCATGGTCGCCGGGATGAACTGGAACTTCTCGATGCCGCCGGCGTGCATGGCGAGCTGGGTCACGTGGAATTGCGGCCAGATCGGCGTCTGCCAGTGCATGAATTGCGGCAGCGGGAAGAACATGCCCGAGAGATAACATCCCGGTAGATAGACCAGGTTGGCGTAGCCGGGCGCGGCACCGCCCTTGAACAACGTGCCGATCAGCAGGCCGAGCGCGCAGAACGGGATGGCGCAGACGATGAGCGTGAGGCTCATGGCGATGGCCGCGCCGCCCCCCACGGGCAGCCGGCCTGCGGCGAGGGCCACGCCCAGGATGGGTAGATAGGAGATGGCGCCGAAGCCGACGCCGCAGACGATCTTCGCCACCAGCCAGGAGCCCGCGGGCGCGGGTTGCGCGCGTTTGAGCCGCAGCATGCCCATCTCGCGTTCCATCGCGAGCGAGGTGCCGATGCCGAACAGCGCCGGCATGCTCGTCGCCATGACGCCGAAGGCGGCGAACAGGAACGCGGCAACCGCGGGGTCCTTGGCGGTCGCTTCACCGGCCACCACGAGCGCGATCAACGCGTACAGCGCCACGGGCATGATCAGCGCCGGAATGGCGAGGCCGGGATTGCGCACCATGCGCAGGGCTTCGCAGCGGATCTCCTCGAGATGAGCGCCGAGCACTCGGCGGGAAGAGACAGCGGTATCGGTCGACTTCAGGGCCAGGGCGCTCATGCGGCCTCCTTGCTGATCTGCGCGGAATCGTCGCGGGTGATTTCGTTGAATGCTTCATTGAGGCCGGCCTGGCGCACTTCGAGCCGGCTGAGCGTGGTGTCCGCCGCGAGCAATCGGCGCACCACGCCTTCGGCGTCGGTCGCGGTGATCAGCAGGCGATCCCGGTCGATGCGGGCATCGATCACACCGGGCCAGGCGCGCACTTCGTCGAGCGGAACCCGTGCCTCGCAGGAAATCTGGCGACGATCCACGAGCGCGCGCATGTCGCCCACGCTGCCCGAGGCGACGACGCGCCCTCGGGTCACCACCGTCACGCGGTTGGCCAGCGCTTCGGCTTCTTCGAGATAGTGCGTCGTGAGCACGATGGAGCAGCCGGCGGCCAGCAGGCCGCGGATGCTGGTCCATAAAGCTTCGCGGGCGCGGATGTCCATGCCCACCGTGGGTTCGTCGAGGAACAACACACGCGGCTGACCGCAGATCGCGATGGCGAATTGCGCGAGGCGCTTCTGGCCGCCCGAGAGCTTTCCATAGGCGCGATCGGCGAACGACTCGACGCCGGCGCGGCGCAGCGTTTCCTCGAGCGGCAGCGGGTCGGCGTAGTAGCTCGACGCCAGGCGCACGAGTTCACGCACGCGCAGTTCCTTCGGGAGTTCCACGTCCTGCAGCATCACACCCAGGCCGAGCCGCTGAGCGATTTCCTGCGGGGAGCCGCCTAACAAACGTACGTCGCCCGTGTCGGCTTCCTGCAGACCCAGCCACAGCGATATGGCGGTGGACTTGCCGGCGCCATTCGGGCCCAGCACCGCCAGCAGTTCACCGGCTCGAACCTCGATGTCGATGCCGGACAGCGCGGTGACCGCGCCGAACTTCTTGGTCACGCCGCGCAGTTCGGCCACCGGGCCGTCGCCGGAATCACGCGCCGGTCGCGGTCCCGAGGGCGCCGGCGAGGGCGAGCGGGGTCCGCCATCGCGCGGATACTTGCGGCCATTCAGGAGCTGGCCGATGAAGCTCGAGCGCACCAGCCAGTGGTAGCTGGCGAACAGCAACACGAAGCTCGTCACGACGATGAACGGGAACTTCACATACCAGGGCATGTTCCAGTGACCCACCCAGACCTGCAGCGCGGCCACGAGCGGCAGGTGCGCGAGATAGACCCAGTACGACGCATCCGCGATATAGCGGCGCGTGGCGCTGTAGTGGGAGAGGAAGCGCAGCGCCGCGCCGGTGAGGCCGAGCGAAATGCCCCAGGCGCCGACGCCGAACGCGTAGGCGAACGCGTGCCTGGTGAACCCCGGTTGCGCGAGCGGCTGGGCATGCAGTGTGTTCAGCATCCACGCCATCGCTCCTGTGCCGACGAGCACGTGGATGAACCAGGTCTTCTGCAG
>JBKPPO010000234.1:0-5417 GCA_046733635.1 Pseudomonadota bacterium
CTGATGGGCCGTTATCGTGCTGGATGGCGGACAAGCTCAAAAAAGATGGCTCGGATGCCCCTGGCGTGAAGCTGGGCGTGTCCCTTGAGGCGGGCGAATCGAGCCGCCAGGACCTCGCCACCGCGCTGGCGCAGGAACGCACCCTGCTGCGCACGATGATCGACATGATCCCCGCGTTCATCTACGCGAAGGACGTGGAGAGTCGCTTCATCGCGATGAACACAGCCCTCGCTCGCAACATGGGCACGAGTGCCGAACATGCGATGGGCAAGACCGACTTCGATTTCCATACGCCGGATCTCGCGAAGAAATTCTATGCGGATGAGCAGGCGCTCATCAAATCCGGCCAGTCCATCATCGATCTCGAAGAGCCCGGCTTCGACCAGGCGACCGGACAACCTCGCACGGTGGTGACTTCCAAGGTGCCGCTTCGCGACATCAACGGGGATGTCATCGGCATCATCGGCGTGGGCTTCGACATCACGGAGCGCAAGTTCGCCGAACAGCGGCTCGCCGCCGGCGAGAAGCTCGAATCGATCGGGCGGCTCGCCGCGGGCATCGCGCACGAGATCAACACCCCCATCCAGTATCTCAGCGACAGCATCTATTTCATCCGCGACGCCATGCAGGATCTCATGGCGCACAACGCGGCGCTCGCGGCCAAACTACCCGCGGAGGAGCCGGACGAGAACATCGAGGAGCTCAAGGATGAACTCCCGTCGGCACTCGATCGCATGGCGGACGGCCTGACCCGCATCGCGGAGATCGTGCGCTCGATGAAGGAGTTCTCGCACGCGGACCAGACCGAGATGAGCCGCGTCGACCTGAACCGCGCCATCCGCAGCACGCTGGTGATTGCGAGCACCGAGTACAAATACGTGGCCGAAGTGGAGACGGACCTCGACCCGGAGCTGCCGCACGTGCTGTGTCACGGCGGCCAGGTGAACCAGGTGGTGCTCAACCTCGTGGTGAACGCTGCGCACGCCATCGGCGACAAGGTGAAGGGCACCAACAACAAGGGCCGCATCACCGTGAAGACTCGTGTCGATGGCGACTACGTGGTCATCAGCGTGGGCGATACCGGCGGCGGCGTCCCCGAGAGCATCCGCAAGCGCATCTTCGATCCGTTCTTCACGACGAAGGAGGTGGGTCGCGGCACCGGGCAGGGCCTGTCCATCGCGCACAACGTGATCAAGGCGCACGGCGGCAGGCTGGAGTTCGACACGGAGATCGGCAAGGGCACGACGTTCCACGTACGCCTGCCCCTGAATGCCGATCGGGTCGATCAGGACTCGGCCGCAAACGCGGCCTAGCTACCTCAGGTCATCCGCGAGAAGCCGCCGCCTCCGCTTCCGCTACCGCTTCCGCCACGATTGCCGCCGCCGCTGCTGCGTGCGCCGCGTGCGAACCCGCCGCGATTGCCGCCACGGCCGCCGCCACGCTGGGGATTGCCGCCGCCGCCCTGGCCGCCACGACCGCCACCGGGTCCTTGCCGATTGCCGTCGCTGCGCTGGCCATCGGTGCGCGGCTGGCCCTCGCGCGATCCGGAATGGTTGCCGCCATGACCACCGTGGCCACCGCGTTGATCACGGCCGTGGCCGCGCCCTTGGCCGCCACCCTGGCCGTGCCGCTGACCGCGATGACCGCCGCGGCCCTGCCCGCGGTGTCCGCCGTGGCCTTGCGGTCGCTGACCCTGCTGCGGGTTCGAGTCGGCGGACTGCGCGGGAGCAGATGATCCGTCGCGCGAATGGCTGGCGCCGTCACCGCTCGAGTCCTGGAGATAGGCGTCGTGACTGGCGCGACCCGCTTCGGCGCGCGGCGAGTGACCGCGGCCACCGCCGTGACGCCCCTGACCGCCTCGATCGCGTCCACCGCCACCGCCGCCGCGTCGATGCTCGGGACGACGACGCGGATCCTGGTGCGGCTGATATTCGTCCGGTTCCGTGCTCTCGGCGCGCGGTGTGTGGATCCCTTCTTTGATCTCGAACTTCGGCGTCGGCGCAAACTCCACCGTACGCTTCAGCAGCTTCTCGATGTCCCGCAGCAGCGGCGTTTCGTCGGGCGACACCAGCGAGACGGCGGCGCCCGTGGATCCCGCGCGCGCGGTGCGGCCGATGCGGTGCACGTAGTCCTCGGGCACGTTCGGCAATTCGTAGTTCACGACGTGCGGCAGCTCCTTGATGTCGAGGCCGCGCGCGGCGACTTCGGTCGCGACCAGCGCCGTGATCCGGTTTTCCTTGAAATCCTCGAGCGCGCGGACGCGCGCGTTCTGGCTCTTGTTGCCATGGATGGCCATGGCCGTGACGCCCGCACGTTCGAGCTGCTGCGTGAGACGGTTGGCGCCATGCTTCGTGCGCGTGAAGACCAGCACTTGGTGCCAGTTCCCATCGAGGATGAGATGCGCGAGCAGGTGCCGCTTGTGCTCCTTCGGCACGCGGTAGGCGCGCTGCTCCACCTTGTCGGCGGTGGCATTACGCGGCGTGACCTGCACGCTGACCGGGTTCTTGACGAAGCGGTTGGCGAGATCGCGGATGTCGTCGGAGTAGGTGGCGGAGAACATCAGGTTCTGCCGCTGCTGCGGCAGCAGCTTGAGCACACGCTTGATGTCGTGGATGAAGCCCATGTCGAGCATGCGATCGGCTTCGTCGAGGATGAAGACCTGCACCTCGGAGAGCGACACGGCGCGTTGTTCGCAAAGGTCCAGCAGGCGGCCGGGCGTCGCGACGAGGATGTCGCAGCCCATGCGCAGCGCCGACATCTGCGGGCGCTCGGACACACCGCCGAAGATCACCTGCGTGCGCAGGTCACCATATTTGCCGTAATCCTTGATGCTCTGCGCCACCTGCGCGGCGAGTTCACGCGTGGGCGTGAGCACCAGCGCCCGGGGGTTCTTCGCGCCGCGCGCGCCGAGCAGCTGCAGCAGGGGCAGTGTGAATCCGGCGGTCTTGCCGGTGCCCGTCTGGGCGCCCGCGAGCACGTCGCGGCCAGCGAGGACGGCCGGGATGGCCTCTTTCTGAATGGGAGTGGGTTCCGTATAGCCCTTGTCGGCCACGGCACGCAGCAGCTCGGGCTTGAGCCCAAGAGAATCGAATGACATTGAAATGCCTTGTATTTGAGGAAGCAGACTCGCGTTGCGTGTGCACTGGCACCGCAGCGGTCATTAGCGAGGGATGTTTTGCGAATCGATGCCGGCGAACCAGCTCTTCGGACTTGCATGCTCTAGGGGGCGATGACCGCGCGACCCTGAATGAGCGGGCGCGACTATACCCGAGCCCCCGCCGCCTGTCTTCCCCGCCAGCCGGCGGCCTGGCTGTGCTGATACGCGCTTCACATTCGACCTCCGTCCGAGGAAGGACGGCTGAACGGATTACACGCAGCACCACGAGCCGCGTCCGCGACTAACTACACGCGCCGGTCGATTGCGAGAAATGCGTAGGTTCACACCGACGGAGCGCGCCCGACGAATCGCACCCCACATGGTGCTCGCTGTCTGCATTCGCAGACTCGGCCGCGCCGTAGTCTGACCTTCTCCAGACTGACTCGGACCTCAAAGGGAAGTTATGACTACGAATCGCGCCGGCTGCGGCTTACTCGCGGCCTCTGTTCTGCTGTCCGTTCTCACAGGTTGCGGTGGTGGAGGTGGCGGCGGCGACAATTCGCCGCCCCCGAGCCAGCCCGCTCCGCCGCCTGCGGTTCCGCCACCGCCACCGCCACCGCCCCCGCCGCCGCCGCCTCCGGCCGCCGTTCCGGCACCGGGCCCTGGCGTCACGTCGGGCGACACCTTTGCGATCACCAGCACTGGCCGGCTCGTCACGTTCGATCGTGCCGATCCCGCGCTCGACACCGCCATCGCCGTCTCCGGACTGCAGGGTGGCGAGACGATCGTCGGCCTGGACATCCGCGCCGGTGGCGCAACGCCCGGTGAGTTGTATGCGCTGACCAGCGCCGGTCGGCTCTACACGGTGAACACCACCTCCGGCGCCGCGACGCTCAAGTCCACGCTCGCGGCCGACCCCACGGACGCAACCGACGCGTTCACCGCGCTCGCGGGCACGCAGTTCGGCGTGGACTTCAATCCGCTCGCGGATCGTCTGCGCGTGGTCAGCGACACGGGCCAGAACCTGCGCATCGACGTCGACACCGGCGCGACCATCACCGACTCGCCGCTCACGAGCGGTGGCGCGGCGCGTGCCGGCATCAACGGCGCGGCGTACACCAACGCGTTCTCCGCGGCCTGCCGCACGGCGCTGTATTACATCGACGCGACGACCGACCAGTTGCTGACCACCAGCGATCCCAACGGCGGCGCATTGACCGTCGTCGGCGCGCTCGGTGTGGACGCTTCGGCCGTCGGCGACTTCGAGATCGCCACCGCGGCCGATGGCAGCAACAATGGTTATGCCGTGCTCGTCGTGGGCGGCGTGCCCACGTCGTACCAGATCGATCTGACTACCGGCACCGCGGCGACCGCGGGCGCGGTCACGCGGCTGGATGCGAACGAACTGGTTCACGACACCACCATCGCGCCGCCCGCCACCGCGCCCACGCAGCAGCCGGGCGACGTGCTCGCGATCACCGAGTCGAATCGGCTGGTCTCGTTCAACGCGGCCGCGCCGCAGAAGCTCTGCAGCAACGTGGAGTTCACGGGACAACAGGCCGGCGAGACGATCGTCGGCATGGACGTGCGTCCCGCGGATGCGGCGTTGTACGGACTCGGCAGCACGGGCCGCCTCTACACGGTGGATCGCGCCACCGGTGCGTTGACGCTGCGGTCCACGCTGGTCGCGGCGCTGGGCGACGTGACTTCTCCGTACGCGGGCCTGCAGGGCACCGTGTTCGGCGTGGACTTCAACCCCGGCAACGACCTGATCCGCGTGGTCAGCGACACCGGCCAGAACTTCCGTGTGACACCGGATGACGGCGTCGTCACCACCGACACCGCCGTGAATCCGGCCGGCCCGGTGCCGAGCGCGGCAGCCTATGGCAATGGCTTCCTGGGTGCGGGCACGGCGTTCTACTACGTCATCGACAGCGCCAATGATTCATTGCTGGTGCTGGGAAGGCCTTCGGGCAATGCCATCAACGGCGACGTGCAGGCGCGCGGTCCGCTCGGCGTGGACGTCACCGGCGCCGCCGGGTTCGACATCCTCGGCACGACCAACCTGGGCCTGGCGGCGTTCAACGTCGGCGCGGCGACCACCACCGACCTCTATTCGGTGAATTTGAGCACCGGTGCCGCGACGCGCATCAATACGATCGGTGGCACCGAACGTGTGCGCAGCCTGGCGTTCGCTCGCGCACCCGTGGCCACGGTGTTCGCACTCACGTCGGAAAACCGGCTCGTGAGTTTCAAGCCGCTGACGCCGGGAACCTTCGACTCCGACGTAGCCGTGACGGGACTGCAGGGTAGTGAGGCG